>DATDFH010000384.1:0-4590 GCA_036522715.1 Verrucomicrobiia bacterium | reverse complement strand
GCTGCGCCTCGTACTGGATGATCTGCGTGACCTTCGAAGTTCGTCAAACTCCCGCCGGTCGATAACTCGAAGGTCACGCAGATCATCCAGTACGAGGCGCAGCAGAACGTCCCTTTCCCGCTCGAAGAAGTCGTGTGGGATTTTCAGATTCTGGGCACGGCGGCTTCGGGCGAACTCGAGGTGCTGCTGGTGGCGATCAAGGCGGACATTGTCGAGGGCATGTTCCGCACTGCGCAGAACGCGGGCTTGCGGTTGCAACTGGTGGATGTATCACCCGCCGCGCTCTGCAACGCCTTCCGCTACAGCTACGGCGATCTCGACGGTTGCACGATGCTGTTGGACATCGGTGCGCGGTCGAGCAACCTGCTGTTCTTTGAGAAGGGCAAGGTTTATTCGCGCAGCATCAACATCGGCGCCAATTCGATCACGCAGGACTTCGCCAACGAATCCAAGCTCGGCTTCGACGAAGCGGAACGCGTGAAGGCGCAGAAGGGTTTCGTGAGCCTCGGCGGCGCGTACGAAGAGCCGGATGATCCACAGGCGGCGGCGATTTCCAAGATCGCGCGGCAGGTGATGACGCGGCTGCACATCCAGGTGAACCAGACGATCCAGTTTTATCGCGGACAGCAGGGCGGCTCGGCGCCGGTGCGATTGTTCCTCGCGGGCGGGGCCTCGATCATGCCCTACATGGCGCAGTTCTTCGCCGACAAGCTCAACCTGACGGTGGAGTATTTCAATCCGTTCCGGAACGTGCAGCTCGGGCCGGGCGTGGATGCACACGAACTGGAGCGGCAGGCGCATTGTTTCGGCGAAGTGGTCGGCCTCGGCCTGCGCAACCTGGCGCATTGCCCGGTGGAGTTGAACTTGATGCCGAAGAGTTCGATCCAGAAGCAGGCGTTCAATCGCAAGCGGCCGTATTTCGTGGCGATGGTGTTCTGTCTGGTGCTGGTGGTCTTCGCCTACGGATTGTTCTACAAGAAACTGGCGGACCTGAAACAGGAGGCGGTCAGCGTTTTCGACAACAAGATCGCGCCGCTCAAATCGCTGGAAGCGCAACTCAAGAAAGCGCAGGCCGACTTGCACAAGATGAAGGACGAGGCGGATGTGCTCGCGGCGCTGATGGAATCGCGGGGGCGGTGGTCGGATTTGCTGGCCGAGTTGCGACGCGTGTTCATCCACACCGAACGCGTGATGGCCAAACCGGGCAACGAAGCCGGCGTGTGGATCGAGAGCATGTCCATTCAGGTCGGTGAGCTCACCCAGGCGGCAGCCGGCGGTGCGAACCCGGCGGTGGCCGGCGCAGACGCCCCGGAGCCTCCCGCTGCGTCCAGCGCGCTCCGGGCGCGGACCACTTTTGGCGCGGCGCCTGCGACCAACGAAATCACCGGCGTCAAGATCAAGTGCAAAGGGGTGAACATGAACAACATTTCCCCCTCGGCGAACACCGAGATGGCCTTTGCGCTGGCGAAGGAGCTTCAGAGCAAGGACCTCCAGGTGCGCGAACTGGAAGCGGCGCTCAAGGAAGCGCAGAAGCTCCCGCCCGAGGAGAAGCTGGCGCTCGAAAAGCAGCTCAAGGAACTCAAGCCCGGCGTTTATTTCGACGCCGAAGGCACACAACTCTCCGACACGCTCGCACCGGTCGAGGACACCGCGCTTACGTTCAGCTTTGGCGTCGCCATCAAGTTCAAGAACCCGATCAAACTCTGATATGGAGTGGCTCAAGCGAAACCTCTTCTTCATTGGCTGGGGCGCGCTCGCCGTCGGGCTGACGGTGGTGGCATTCTTCTTCCTTTTTTCCCAGACGGCCCGCGACGCGGAGTTGCACGAGTCGCTGGAACAGAAGCGCCAGGAACTCGTCCGCATTTATGGCTCGGACCCGCAGCCCAGCCCGACCAACCTCGCCAAGATCAAGGATGAGCAGGCCCAGGCGCAGAAACTCATCGCCGACTCTCGCAAGCTGTTCGCCGCGACGGTGACCGAGAAGATCGACAGCGCGGCGTTCAAGAAGCTGCTCGAAGATTCCGTGTTTCAACTGACCCGCGACGCGCAGGCCGCGCGCGTGGAACTGCCGCGGAATTACGGCTTCACTTTCGCCTCCGCGCGCATCGCCGTGCAGTTCTCTCGCGGCAGCCTTGAACCGCTTGTGGCGCGCCTCAACGAAATCAAGACGCTGTGCCGGATTCTTTACGATGCCCGCGTCCACTCCCTCGACGGCGTGCGGCGCGTGGCGATCTCCGCCGATGACACAGCTGGTGCCGAGATTCTTCCCGACCAGAAGCCGACCACGAACCAGATCACGGGCATGGTGAGTTATCCGTACGAAGTGACCTTCACCGGATTCAGCCGCGAGCTGGGCGTGTTGCTGGATGCATTTCAGAAGGAGCCTCTCTTCTTTGTGGTGAAGACCGTCACTGTCGATCCTGCGCCCGGCACGTCGGCTCCGCCGCCATCGCAACCGGGCGCGGCGCCGCCCGCGGCACCGGTGTTGCCTGAAGGGACGACCGATGCCGCGCCACCGGCGGCGTTTCGCGCACCGACCGCGCCGAGTGCGGCTGCGGGTCCGGCGCGCCCCGGCGGACCAGTGACGATTCTCGATGAGAAACTTCTTCGGATAACGCTGGCCCTTGATGTCGTCGTCCCGGCGGCCGCGAAATGACCCGCGCATGGAACTGCTCAAGAACCATTACGAAAAAATCCTCCTGAGCCTCGTGCTCCTGGGCGTGGTGATTTACGCCGTGATGTTGCCCGGCCGCATCAACGAGGAAAAGCAGAAGATCGATGACCTGACCCGGGAAATTGAGCGGGGGCCGGTCAAGCCCATCAAGACGAACGATTTCACCCGGCACTGGGAGGCTGTGAAGCGCGTGCAGAATTCAAAGCCGGTGGAGATTTCCGGGCCGCATAACCTGTTCAACCCTGTCCGCTGGGTGCGATTGCCAAGCGGCGAACGGGTGAAGCTTGCTGATGATGCGCGTGGCCTCTTCAAATTCTTCCTGCTGACCAAGATCACTCCACTCTACTACGCGGTTGTGTTTGATGGTCCCAAAGGCCCGGCTGACGCGTTGCGCTACTATTTCACCTTCACCGATGAATGCGCTCCAACAACCGGGGGGCGGCGTCCGACGCTCCGCAGCCATTCACCCAAGACGAAAGATGACCGCGGCGACCTGTCGATCCTGCGCGAGATCACCGGGCCGGTGGAGAATCCGACGGTGGTGGTGCTCGAGTTGATTCGCGACAAGGAACGCATCACCCTCGGCGTGGGAAAGGACAAGGCTTACCGCCGTCAGGCGTGTTACGAGGTCGATGCGAAGTACGATCCGGAGAACAAGACATTCAAGGGGCTGCGTTTGAATTCGCAGATCACCTTCGGCGGCCAGACTTACAAAGTCATTGCCATAACCGACTCGGGGATTACAATCGAGTCCATATTAAACCAACAGCGCTATCCCGTTCCGTTAACACCAGCGCCGTGACGTACGAATCTGGTCGGCGTTCGCCTGCAGATCCAAAATCGAATTCGCACTAACATGATCCGCTCCGTCACCTTCTCACTCTCGTTGGCGATGCTCTCGCTCGCGCTCACCGGCCCTGCGCGCGGCGCCTCGCCCCAAACCGCCGAAGAGGAAGCGGTCCGCCGCCAGACCGCGATCATCGAAACGCGCCTCGCACTGGAGAAAGCGCAGAACGTTGCGCGCCAGGGTGATCTCGCCAAGGCGCTCAAGGCCTACACCGACGCCCTCACCGCCGCCAAGAAAGCCGACGGTGCGATGGTCGAGCGGGAAATGCAGGAGATCGTTTCGGGTCTTTCGGGCCTGCGCATCCAGCTTGCCCAGATGGCCGCCAAGCGCGGCGAATATTCCGTGGCGATCGATCAGCTCAAGAGTGTGCTCGCGCTCGACCCCCGCAACGCCACCGCCATCGCTCTCAAGCAGAGCTACGAAAAGGCCGCCGCCGATCTGCGAGGCCGCATTCCCAGTCCGGAGACGCAGGCCAAAGTGCCGCTGGTCATCGAGGAAAGGATCAAGTCCTCGACGCTCGTGCGCGACGGCAAACTGCTCTATGAACTCGGCAAGTTCGACGAGGCGCAGGTTAAGTTGAAGCAGGCGGCGAAGGAAGAACCCGACAACGTGGCGGCTTTCTATTACCTCGAACTCATCGAGAACGCCCGCTACAGTCAGGAAGCTCGCAAGCGCGAACTCAACACGAAGGAAGCCATCGTCGAGGTCGAGAAGTCGTGGAACCCGCCGGTCAAACGCGAACTGCTCCAGATTCCCAATCCCGTGGTGACGACCAACCTGGTCCATACCGGTACGGGGCGGCAGACCATTTTCCAAAAGCTCAACGACATCCGGATTCCCGAGGTGCTCTTCGACGGCCTGCCGCTGAGTGAAGTCGTCAAGTTCCTCAGTGACGAAGTGCGCAAGCACGATCCGCTCAAGCGCGGACTCAACATCATCATCAACTCCTCGGCCGATGCCGGCGGTGGCGGCGTCACGGTCGATCCGGCCACGGGCGCGGCGATCCCGGCGCCGCCGGCGGAGGCGTTCGACTTGAACACCGTGACGATCAAGATCAACCCCGCATTGC
>DATDFH010000383.1:0-2721 GCA_036522715.1 Verrucomicrobiia bacterium | reverse complement strand
CGACCTCCGGCACACCGAGCCGCAGCATCCGCGCGAGGTTGATCGACCCGAGGTTGCATGCCTCGTACGGCAGCAGGGGAATTTCGCCGCATGGATTGGTGGCCTCGACGTCGCCCAATTGCGGCGTCGGATTGGTGCGGTTGATCGTGTCGAGGAACAGCAGCCCCGGATCGCCTGTGTGCCACGCAGCGTTGACGATCTCGCCGAAGAGTTCGCCTGCCGCCAGTTCCATCATCGGCACACGCGCGCCGGGATGCAACAACTCGAAGCGCCGTCCGTCACGCACGGCCTCCATGAACGCGTCGGTCACGCCGACGGAGAGGTTGAAGTTTTGCAGCGTCTTGCCGTCGAGCTTGGCGCCGATGAATTCGAGGACGTCCGGATGATCCACGCGCAGCACGCCCATGTTCGCGCCGCGCCGCTTGCCGCCCTGCTTGATGTTGTCGGTCGCGCAGTCGAACACCTTCATGAACGGCACCGGTCCCGACGAGAAACCGCCCGTGGACGAGACGAAATCGTTTTTCGGCCGAAGGTGCGAAAACGAAAATCCGGTGCCGCCGCCCGTGCGCTGGATCAACGCCATGTGTTTCAACGCATCGAAAATGCCCTCCATCGTGTCGGGAACCGCCAGCACGAAGCACGCGCTGAGTTGCCCCAACGGCAGCCCGGCATTCATCAACGTCGGGCTGTTGGGCAGGAAGTCGAAGGTCGTCAACGCGCGCTGAAATTCCTCGCGCCACTTTGGCTGCGCGTCCGCGTCGTTGGAAAAACGCGCCTCCGCCTCGGCGACCGCCGTCGCCACGCGGGTGAACAATTCCTCCGGGGTCTCGGCGATCCGCCGCGCCGAATCGCGCCGTAGATAGCGTGCCTCCAGAACCCTGATGGCGTTGGTGGAAAGTCGCAGCATGACAGCCGGCCACAGGACGACAGTAACGTCCACCAGTCTTGGACCGGCCGCAAGCGAGTCGGTTCAAGGATTGTGAATTCCGGCTTGCCTTCCGCACCCACCCGGCGCGGTAGTGTTTCAAACCATGCGCTGCACGCCTTACGGACCGACTGCGCTGCTCTTCACCTTCGCCGAGCGCGTCGGCGACGAGGCGTTCGCGCTCGGCCGCGCCCTGGTTGCCGAATTGGAGCGCAATCCGCCGCCCGGCCTCGTGGAACATGTGCCCGCGTTTACGACGGTGTTGTTGGAGTTCGATCCCGAAGCCGTGCGAGACCCGGGCGCGCTCGCCCAGGAACTCATCCGGCGGTTCAGCGAATTGAAAGCCACCGCCGGCGCGCCCGCGCCCATCAAGGAAATCCCCGTGAGCTACGACGGCGAAGACCTCGACGCCGTCGCCCGCGCGCATCAACTCACCACCGCCGAGGTGCGCGAACTCCACAGCGCGCCCATCTACAAGGTTTACCTCCTCGGTTTCTCGCCCGGCTTCCCCTATCTGGGCGATCTCGATCCGCGCCTGCACATGCCGCGGCTCGCGACGCCACGGCCGCGCGTGCGCGCCGGCTCGGTGGCCATCGGCGGCGAGCACACCGGCATCTACTCCGTGGACAGTCCCGGCGGCTGGAACGTCATCGGGCACACGCCGTTGAAGATTTTCGATCCCCTACGCGGCCACCCCAACGGCCCCGACGAAGGGATGTTTTTTCTCAAGCCCGGCGACCGCGTGACATTCGTTCCTATGAAAGCCATTTGAGGGACCAATGCGCGCGGAATTCCTCGAAGTGCTCGATCCTGGTTTCGGCCTCACCGTGCAGGACACCGGCCGGCGTGGCTGGCGGCGCTTCGGCGTGCCGCCAAGCGGCGCGATGGACGACCACGCCGCAAGTTGGGCAAACCGCCTCGTCGATAATCCGGCAAACGCGCCCGTGCTCGAATTGCTCCTCCAAGGCGCGAAACTTCGCCTGCTCGCCGATGCGTGGCTTGCCATCACGGGCGCAGACGCCGACTGCAATCTGCCGACGTGGCGCGCGGTTCACGTGGCGGCGAATCAAACACTCAACTTTCCGCACACGAGATCCGGCGTCTGGATTTATGTCGCGGTCAACGGCGACCTCGACGCCCCGCGCTGGCTCGGCAGCGCCAGCGTGTATCCGCGCGGCCAGCTCGGTCGCGCCCTCACGCGCGGTGACGTGCTGGGCGCGAATGCAATGTCGAAACCGTTTGAACTTCCCCCCGGCGTCGCGGGTCGCACGGCGGACTGGCACGAACGCCGAAACTATGACCACCCGCCACCGCTCCGTGTCTGGCGCGGCCCGCAATGGGAACTGTTCAACCATGCGGACCGCGAGCGATTCTTCGCCACCGAGTGGACCGTGACTCCGCAAAGCGACCGCGTTGGGTATCGTTTGAGCGGCGCGCCACTCGCGCCGACGAAGACGCAAATTCTCAGCGAGCCGGTGCTCGTTGGGTCGATTCAAATCCCGGACAACGGCCAGCCCATTGTGACGATGCGCGATGGCCCGACCGTCGGCGGCTACCCGAAGCTCGGCGTGATTGACGCGGCGGACATCTCGTGGCTCGCTCAATGCCGTCCCGGCACGAAAGTGCGTTTTCAACTCTTTACGTGAAATTCGACCTCAATTCCGACCTCGGCGAAGGCGAACCGCCCGCGACGACGCGCTCGCTCATGCGCATCATCACCTCGGCCAACGTCGCCTGCGGCGGCCACGCGGGCAATGTGCACACGATGGAGCAATGTGTGCGTCTGGCGAAAGAGT
>DATDFH010000382.1:0-2013 GCA_036522715.1 Verrucomicrobiia bacterium | reverse complement strand
CCGCCGATGGCCACGCCGTAGATGCCGCCGACCAATTCGCCCGCCCGCCAGCACTCGACGCTGTGGGCGTGGCCCTGCTCGTGGAGTCGCGTGTAGGCTGCGATGAACTCGGGCGTGACCCACGATTCCTCGCGGCCCGGCGCGGATTCGGCGCAACCTTCCATGACTTGGGGGAAGGCGCGGTCGCGGGTGATTTCAAACGGTCGCTTGCGGAGAAACTTCGCGAGGCTGTGCGGGACGTGGAAGCGGTCCAGTTCAAAAACCGCCCGCGGATCGGGCGACCACCACGTGATGGGCTTGACCGTCCACGGAAAAATTCCGCTGCGATACGCAAGCAGAAGCCGCCGCGCGGAAAAATCACCGCCGATGGCCACCAGGCCCTCGCTCGACGCACTGGCCGGATCGGGGAAGCGCAGCCGGCGGTCGAGCAGGAGTGAAGTTGGGAGCTTGATGGTCATGCGACATCGCGCGGCGTTGCGCCAGTGGTCAGTGCCAGTGCGGCATTTGCTCCACGCCCAGCGCGGCCAGGAGCACGGATTGATACATGCCGCACACTTCCAACGCGAGCAGGTGCTGCATGTTGTTTTCGTTAACCTCGGGTTCTTCGCCTTGCTCGGGTTCGCCCAGCGCGAGCCAACTGCCCACGCGCACGTCGTTGAGGACTTGCAAGAGCCATTCGACCTGCGGCGGCGTCAGCGTCAGATCGAAGCCCGTGTCCGTCTTCCGAAAATGCTCCGAATCGTTGAACAACGCGAGGACTTGAGCGCGGTTTTCGCTGCGTTGCTCGGCGAGGGCTTCGTCGAGCAGGCGCTGGGTTTCGTCCGCGTTTGGGAGCTGGCTTGGCTTGCCGACGCGATGGTGCGCGGCGGGAACGAGCGGATAGAGTTTCAGCGTCTCGACCAACAATTGGTGCTCGCGTGTGCCGATGTGGAAAACGAATCCGCCCTTGTTTGCGCGCAGCAGTTTCACGACTCCGGCTCCATGGTGGCGTGCAGGGTGTATTTCTGGAGTTGGTGGACGTAGTGCTCGGCTTTTTCCATCGTGGTGCGGGCCAGCACGCTTTTGCCCTGCCGATGGACCTGCAACATGTGGAACTCCGCCTTTTGCCGCTGCCAGCCGAAGACGATCTGGAAGACGTGCGTGACGTAGGTCATGAGGTTGACCGGGTCGTTCCAACAAATCACCAACCAGCCCGGCTCCAAATCGCTCTTTGAACCGGTCTGCTCCTCGCGTTCGATGTCAGGCAGAACAATCGTCTCGGCCATGCCGAAACGTAAACGGGCGCGGGCGGGATGTCGAGATGGGTGGCAGCGTTGAGTCGCTAAACCATTGAATCGTAAAATCAGCGAAAGCCGCCGGGCGGAAAAAAGGCTGGCGCTCCGCTCAACGGTCCAACGGTGTAACGACTCGGCGGCTCCTGCCCGTTACTTCTTTTCCTCTTTCGGCGGCGCGTTGGTCTGCGCCTGCTTCTGCAAGCGCTCGACTTCCGAGGCGGGGATGGTCTCGATCTTCGCGCCCTTCTTCATTTCTTCGAGCGACGGGACTTTGATGATGTCGCTGGTCAACGGCGCGGGCGCGGCGGCGGGTGCAGGTGCGGGCGGCGGCGGCGCAGATTCGAAGGAAATCAGCTCCACGTCGAAAAGCAACGTCGAGTTGGGGCCAATCTTGGGCGGGCGGCCATACTCACCGTAGGCCAAGTCCGCGGGGATGAACAACTGCCATTTCGAGCCGGGCTTCATGCGCGTGAGCGCTTCGGTCCAGCCGCTGATGACGCCGTTGGCCTTGAAGGAAATGGGCTTGCCGCCAGCTTTGGTCGAGCTGTCGAACTCCGTCCCGTCAATCAATGAGCCGCGATAATTCACCAACACCGTGTCTTCGGGTTTGGGTGACTCGCCCTTGCCGTCGGTCAGGATCTTGTATTGGAGGCCGCTGGGCAGGGTGATGACGCCTTCCTTGTCCTTGTTGGCGGCGAGGAAGGCTTCGCCGTCCTTCTTGTTCTTCTCGCCAGCGAGG
>DATDFH010000381.1:0-2863 GCA_036522715.1 Verrucomicrobiia bacterium | reverse complement strand
GACGTGTCGGATTCAGGGGCCGCGGTCAAATTCGCGGATGATTGGCTGCCATTCCAGAAATTGCGCCCCGGCAAAGGTTCAGCCGGGAACGCATTCCTCTCCGCGAGCCGGTTGAATCAGTCGCCCGAACAACACCACTACACCCTATGAGCAACGCCCCAGCGAACAACGTGCCCGACGCGGAAATCAGCAACGTGGCCATCGTGCCCAACGCCAAACGCCTGTTGTGGGCCGGCTTCATGGCCATCCTCGCCGCCGGCGTCGGCTTCGCCCTTCGCGGTGGCATCTTTGACAACTGGGGCAAGGAATTCGGTTTCACCGGCGCTCAACTTGGCTCCATCGGTGCCGCAGGCTTGTCGGGTTTTTGCTTCGGCATCATCATTGGCGGAGTCGTTTGCGATAAGATCGGTTACGGAAAGCTGGTGGTGACCGCCTTTCTGTTGCACATCACGTCCGCGGTCGTGACTTTTGCGGCCGTGCCCGGCGACGGCGGCGAAGCCGCGCGAACCACCGCGTTCAACTTTCTGTTCGGCGGCATGTTCATCTTCGCCTTCGCCAACGGCACGCTCGAAGCCGTCGCCAATCCGCTCGTGGCAACGCTGTTCCCGCACAACCGCACGCACTTCCTCAACCTCCTCCACGCTTCGTGGCCCGCCGGCATGATCATCGGCGTGTCGCTCGGCTGGCTGCTGGACGACAAACTGGAATGGCATTGGAAATATCAACTCGCCCTTTACCTCGTTCCAACCGCCATCTACGGCATCATGTTCATGGGGCAGAAGTTCCCGCGATCCGAGGCAGCCGAGAAGGGGGCCAGTCTGGGCGAAATGTTCAAGGACGTCGGCATCCTTGGCGCGCTGATCGTGGGCGCACTTCTGGCCTTGTTCTTTGCCGACTTCCTCAAACTGTTCGGGGTCGGAGGCGATGCGGCCAAGAACGTCGGCTACGTCGTCGGTGGGGTGGCGGTCATTGCGGTGGGTGCCATCACGCGTTTCTCGGTCGGCTCGATTCTGCTCTTCACGCTCTTCATTGCGCACGCCCTAGTCGGCTCAGTCGAGCTGGGCACTGATCAATGGATTCAGTTCATCACCGGTAACCTGTTCACGTCCGAGCAGGGCAAGTATCTCTTCCTCTGGACCTCCGCCATCATGTTCGGGCTGCGCTTCTGCGCCAACTTCATCGAAAAGACCCTCAAAGTTTCTCCGGTGGCGCTCCTGTTCATCTGCGCCGTGCTCGCCTGTTTCGGTCTCCAACTTGCCAGCGGGATGCAAACCTTCGCTGCTGCACTTCTCGCAATGGGCATTTATGCAGTCGGCAAAACCTTCTTCTGGCCCACGATGCTTGCCGTCGCCTCCGACCGCTTTCCGCGCACGGGTGCCGTCGCGATCTCGATCATGGGTGGCATTGGCATGCTCTCCGTCGGCACCATCGGTGGTCCAGGTCTCGGCTATATGAAAGACCGCTTCGCCGGGGAGGCGCTCAAAGCCAAAGACGCCGCGCTTTTTGAGGAATATAAGGCTGCCAAGCCGAGCCTGTTCTTGAACATCGAATCGACTGCCGCTTTCGGATTCGATGGCAAGAAGCTGGCGGAAGCGAAGGAAGCTAAGAACGACCGCACGGAAAAGCAGAAGGCAGTGGTGGCGGCGGATCAAGCAGGCGACCGCAAGACGTTAAAATTTGATTCGTACATCCCGGCAATGATGGCGCTGATTTACCTCTTGCTTCTCGGCTACTTCAAAACGATCGGCGGCTACAAGGCCGTGCACTTGGCCGGTACGACGGCCGAGAAGGTGCATTAACCAGCACTTGCGACCTCAGGGCGGCCTCGCTTCGGGGCCGCCCTTTTGTTTGCCGGTAAACCCTACTCCTCCCCGCTGTCGCCGTTGCGCTTCTCCCACGGCTTGCGCTGACGTTCGGGAACGGCGGTGTCCACCTTCGCGTAGTAGGTTTCCTCGCCGAGGAGTTCCTCGGCGGCGTGCTGGAATTCAAGCGAGGGCATGACGTTGAAGCGTTCGTGCGCCTCCACGAAGACGACCTCGCCGGCGGGACGCATAAAGCACAGGAACAACGGCACGCGGCCCGGATGCGCGGCGACGAGGTGCTGCACCCCGCCTAATTGCTCCGGCGTCACGTGCGCGGTGTGCAGGCGCAGGTGGACCTGTTTGGTGAATTTCCGCGGCGCGTCCTCCAGCGGCAGGATTTCCTGCGGGAAAAGCTTCGGCTTGTCCTCGGCGTTGTTGACTTCGCCGATGACGAGCAGCGCCTTGTTCGGCTGAAGCAACTCACGATACTTGTCGTAGTTCTCGTTCATGCAGAGCACCTGCACGGTGCCGTGCAAATCTTCCAGCGTAACGAGCGCGTACGGCTTGCCGCTCTTCTTCGAGACGCCCTGCTGGATCGCCGAGATCATCCCGCCGATGCGCGTGATCGAGCGGCCCGGCAGCGACGCGAGCGTCGAGGTGTTCGCCAGCGAATATTTTTCCAGGATCGGCGCGAACGGCGTCAGCGGATGCCCGGTGACGTAGAAGCCGAGCAACTCCTTTTCGTACGCGAGCATCTGGCTCTGTGGCCACTCGGGAAGTTTCGCTGCGGACTCGACCGTCGGCGCGGCCGTTTCCTGCAACATGCCGAAAAGCGATTCCTGTCCACGTGCCTTGTCGGCAGCGGCGCTCTGCGCGCGCGAGAGCACACGGTCGATCTGCGCGAACATGGTCGCGCGATTTTCGCCGAGGCCGTCGCACGCGCCGCACTTGGTGAGCGCTTCGAGCATCTTGCGGTTCACGGCGCGCGTCTCAACGCGCTCGACAAGATCAGTGAGCGACTTGAATCGTCCGCCCTCGCTGCGCGCCTTGAGGATTGCACC
>DATDFH010000380.1:0-10727 GCA_036522715.1 Verrucomicrobiia bacterium | reverse complement strand
GAGATGCGCTGGCGTCCGTCCGCCGACGAGCACACAGGCGATCCCCGTTTGATGCAGCGCCCAGGCCAGCGCCAGATGCGCCTGGGTATGGCCGGTGTGGGACGCCACCGACTCCAGCTGCGCAAGCCGCCGATACGCCGCGTCGTGGAAATAAACTTCCTGATGACCCGGCACCAGATCGAAGCGCGAACCGGGCTGCACGCCGCGCTGGTGCTTGCCGGTGAGAAAGCCGGCACCGAGCGGGCTGTAGGTGACGATGGCGATCTGGCGTGCGGCACAGAACTGCCGGAACCCTTCGCTCACATCGCTCACGGCGAGATTGTGATTGTTCTGCACCACGTTGAAACGCTGCAGCCCGTGCTGCTGTTGCAGGGCGAGTGCGGTTTCGAGCTGGTGCTGGTTGCAGTTGCTCACGCCGAGCGCGCGAACTTTGCCGGCACGCACCAAGCCGTCCAGAGCCGCGAGGGCCGCGGGCGACTCGGCCGTGGCATCCCAGCGATGCAGGTAAAGCAGGTCAATCGTCGCGACGCCGAGCCGCTGCAAACTCTCGCCGACTGCCTCAATGATGCGCTCCGGCTCATACGGCGGCAGAATCTTTGTGGCGACCGTGACCGAGCCATCGGCTGGATGACGCGAGGCCAGCCATCTGCCCAGAATGCGTTCCGACGCCCCCTGCGCGTAAGCCGAAGCCGTGTCGAAGACCGTGACGCCGCGCGCGTAAGCGTGGTCCAGCAACACGTGCGCGGCAGCTTCGTCAATCTCCCGTCCGAACGTCACGCAGCCGAGTCCGATCTGGCTCACTCGCAGAGCTGCGGGAGTGATGACGGTGGTGTTCATGGCTGCGTTGGCGGGGTAAAGTCAGCGCGCAAATCGTGGCAAGTCAGGGAACCAGCTTGTTCGGCTTCGCCCAGATCACGCGCGCGACGAACGTGGCGCCCTCGGCGCCGCGTTGCTTCGAGTCCTTCATGAACATGCCTTCGGAGACGGTGATCCACGATTCAGTCGCGTTGATCGCGTTGGCGCCGAAGTTGCCCATCTCCGCGCCGCGCTCAGGCACGACGACTTTCTCGGTGGCGCGCATCACTCGCAGCGTTGCGGGATTCACCTGGGCCATGAAGAGCGGCGCGCGATGGCGCACGATGTGGTCGTTGTTCGCGCCGCGCCGGGTGTAAATGAGGAAGAGGCCGTCGCTGTGCGCAAGCCAGTGCTGCTGCGTGTTGTAGCTGCCCAGTTCCGCGCCGTCGTCGAAGATCCACGGCTGCGGCCCGGCGAACTTCAACCCATCATCGCTCACGCTCACGTAACCGCGCAGGTCGTTGCGCAGCGTCAGGAAATAGCGGCCGTGAAAGGCAATCAACGAAGGCTCGTAAAGCCCGCGAGCGACGTCGAGCCGCAGCACATTGCCGTTTCGGACGAAGGTGAGTTTCGCGCCATCGAACCGGCACTCGGCGACCGTGGTGCTGTAGCGATCCTTGGCGCTCTTGCCGATGTAGAGCGGCACGAGCAGCGTGCCATTGGGTTTCACCAGCCACTGCGCGCAGGCATTGCGAGCGAAGTCGAACTGCTCGTCCTCAGGAAGCTCCAACACCTGCCACGGCGTCCAACGTTCCGCCTTCGGGTCAAACACCGCATAGACCGTCCGATGCGCGCGCTTCACATCGTCGAGTTGCTTGCCCTGCGGGCTGTAGCGGACCTGGCAGCCGATGGCGAGCAACCGGCCCGTCGGCGCGTGCCAACCGGGCGTGACATCCGCCACGCTGATGGTCACACCATCGGTTTGTTGATGCCAATCCAATTCCGGCGGCAACGTCGGGCCCGTCCACGGCGCGGACGGCGAGGACCGCCTCATCACATGCAAGCCGGAGTAGTAGTCCGAAATCTTGAGGTGCTTCTGAATCGTCATCACGACTGCCGGATCACCGCCGGCGCGCAAAGGAATGGCCGCCGCACGCGGATGAAACCACAGGAAGTTGCCGTCATCGTGTTTCATCACCGTCTCCAGCTTCACGGTGAACTCCACCGGTGCCGGCTCGGCGGCAGGGAGAACGTCCAGCGGGACCAGCAGCGTGCCGGTGAGGGTTAGGAGCGGGATGTTTTTCATGGCTGCAATCATTTGCCGGCGTCCAGTCGCGACTTGAGCCAGGAGTAAATGCTCGCGCCGATCTGCTGGTAGCCGGCGACGTTGGGATGGACGGCGTTGTTGTCCGGATAGCCGGCGAAGGTATCCAGGTTGAGTTCGGTCGGCACGATGAAGATGTTCTCACGCTCGCGCCCGCCGAAGTGTTCGAGTTGGCGCTCGACGATGCGATGCTGGACCTGCCGCCAGTTCCAGCGCGGGTAACTGGTCTTGTAGTTGGCCACGAACGCGGCGTCGCGATCGTTTGGCGGCGTGGTGAGGCAGACGCCAAGTTGCGCGCGTGGCGCAGCCTTGCGGAACTCGGCGAGGAGTTTGTCGGCCTCCTTGAACATGTCGGTGATCCCCGCGTCGAGCGCGGTCGGGTCGTCGGCCTTGAGGCGGAAGCAATCGTTGATACCGAGGAGGAAGGTCACGTAATCCGGCGCGCGTCCGCCGCAGCGCTCGGCGATGTAGCGAGCGACATCGAGCGTGGGCGTTTGCTTCTCACCCGCTGCAAAAATGAACGGGCTGCTGTTGGTCTTGCCAGGCGTGGGGCGGGCCGGTTCGAAGCGCGAGTTGAACGCGCGCCACGTCCAGCCGCCGAAGCCTTCGTGCGCCACGCCTTTGACCGCGGCCGCCGGTCTTTGCGAGCCGAGCATTTGGACCTTCGGATTGCCGGGCTGTGTGAAGAGACGCGCGACTTCCATGGGATAAAGCGACGCAGCCGTGAGGCTGTCGCCAACGATGAGCAATGCAATGTCCTTGCCGCGCCCGGCGTCCGCCGGCACCACGCGCACCTTGACCGTCCCCTGCTCCACCACGTGCCCGGATTTCTCACTGACCTTGAGCGTCAGCGGATGTTCGCCGACCTGCATCGCCGTGGCATTGAGTTTCCAACGGACAGCATCACTCTGCCCCACGGCGCAGTTGACCGAGAAAGAAAGCCGCTCACCCGCCCTCACGAGTATCCCGTTGGAGAAATACAAACTCATCTCGACGCCCGGCACCGAGTAGATCGTTGGCGGCAATGTCAGCCGCACGCCCGAATCAACTCCGGACGCGGTGAGACAGCCAGCGGTGGAAAGCAACGCGGCGAGGCACGGCAGAACTCTAAGGCACAATGTTCGCATGCGAGACGTTCCCTTCGACTCTCCCGCCGCTTCTTTCTTCACGCGCTCGTGGATTCATATCCGGTCCACAAAAAGTCACAACTTCTGGAGATTGACCGATGGAGAGGGACCCGGCGCGCCGAGTCAAACCACCCGGGGTCGCACCAGATGCTTGAGCCGCGAATTCCCGGCGCCTTGCTTGACTGACCCCGGCGCGGCCCTAGACTCGCGCGCCTGCTGAATGAAAAAACCTTCGCTCCTGATCATCTTCCTGACGGTGTTCATCGACCTCATCGGCTTCGGCATCGTGCTGCCGCTCCTGCCGATCTACAGCGACAAATTCGGCGCAAACGGGTTCATGATCGGCGTCATCATGGCGAGCTTTTCGGCGATGCAATTCCTCTTCGCGCCGGCGTGGGGGCGCTTGTCGGATCGAATCGGGCGGCGGCCGGTGTTGCTGGTGAGCACGGCCGGCGCGGCGGCGTCCTACGCGTTGTTCGGCCTCGGCTCGGGCGTCACGTCGGCGACCACGGCGTTGACAGTGGTGGTGCTCTCGCGCGTCCTGGCCGGCGTGTGCGGCGCAAACATCACCGTCGCCCAAGCGTGCATCGCGGATGTGACGCCGCCGGAACTACGCTCGAAAAAGATGGGACTCATCGGCATGGCGTTCGGGTTGGGATTCATCTTCGGCCCGGCGCTCGGCGGATTCAGCATCAAGTGGTTTGGGATTGCGGGACCCGGCTGGGTGGCGGCCAGTCTGTGCGCGCTAAACTTTTTTCTCGCGCTCGCGATCCTGCCGGAGACGCGCCACGCGGGCACCGCGCCGGTCAACTCACGGCCGCATTGGGACCAGTGCCGGCACACCATGACGCGGCCGGGCGTGGGCCTGCTGGTGATCGTGTTCTTCCTCGCGACGTTTTGCTTCACGTGCTTCGAGTCCACGCTTAGCCTGCTGGTCGCGCGGAACTTCAAGCTCATCGACTTCTCCAGCAAGGTCAGTTCGCTTGAGTTGATGAACCGAGAAAAGTTTGCCGACGCGGCGACGACGGGGAGTTTCCTGTTCGTGTGGTGCGGTCTGATCGGCGCATTTGTGCAAGGCGGCCCGCTCGGACGGATCGTGAAGCAGTTCGGCGAGGTGAAGTTGATCGGAATAAGTTTGATCCTCGTCGCGGTGAGCCTGGCACCGCTGCCGTTTGTTCACGGCGAGGGGCGATTGTCGTGGGCCGCGTTGTTTCACGCGGGTGCGCTGCCGTGGTGGGAGATGCTCGCTCTGCTGGCCGTGCTCGCCATCGGTTCGAGCCTGACTCGTCCGCCGTTGTTCGGCCTCATTTCAATCCTCACTCCCGCCAACGAACAAGGCGCCACCCTTGGTGTCGCGCAAAGCGCTGGAAGTCTTGCGCGCATCGTCGGGCCGATCTTCGCCGCCAGCCTCTTCGACGCGCATGAAGCCTTCCCTTACGTGACGTGCGGCATAATCGCGCTCCTGACAGGCATCATCGCGTGGACCCGGCTCTCGCATGTACCGGGCGCGGCGGCAGCGCATCAATCCGGATAGCCGTTCGGATGCGCGCGGTGCCAGCGCCACGCGGACGCGACGATTTCCTCCAGCTTCGGGAAGCGCGGCGCCCAGCCCAGCTCGCGCTTCGCCTTGTCGGCCGCGGCCACCAATCGCGGCGGATCACCGGGCCGGCGCGGTTTCTCGACCGCAGTGATCTTCCGCCCGGAAACTTTCTCGCACGCCTGGATGACTTCGCGCACGGAGTAGCCCTCGCCATTGCCAAGGTTGAAGAAACCCTGCTTCCCCGGCGCGAGCGCGAGGATGTGCGCCTGCGCCAGATCGACGATGTGGATGTAATCGCGGATGCAGGTCCCGTCGGGCGTCGGATAATCGGTCCCGAAAATTTCGCACTGCGGCGACTGGCCGAGCGCCACCTTGAGCACGTTCGGGATGAGATGCGTTTCAATGCAGTGATGTTCGCCGAACTTTTCGCTCGCCCCCGCGGCGTTGAAATAACGGAAGGCGACGAACTCCAGTCCATGCAGGCGCCCGTACCAGTCGAGCATCTTTTCGAACATGAGCTTCGATTCGCCGTACGGATTGACCGGGCGCTGCGGGAGGTCCTCCGTCATCGGCATCCGCTCCGGCACGCCGTAGGTCGCGCAGGTGGAGCTGAAGACGAACTTGCGCACACCGCACGCGCGCGCGGCGTCGAGAAGATTGAGGCCGCCGGCGACATTGTTGCGGAAATACTTCGCCGGATCGGTCATCGATTCGCCAACGAGCGCGCTCGCGCCGAAGTGAATCACCGCCCCGGCGCGTGATTCGCGCAACACGCCCTCCAGCGCCATGCGGTCAGCCAGGTCGCCCCGCACAAACTTCGCCCGCGGATCAACCGCCGAGCGATGGCCCTCGGTGAGATTATCAAGCACGACGACGGCATGTCCGGCGTTGAGGAGCTCCTCGACACAGATTGAGCCGATGTAACCCGCGCCGCCGGTGACGAACACATTCATGCGCGCGGACGCTAGCAAGCGGCGACAGACCGCTCCAAGTGGAAAAGCCGGGCGCTCGCGGATGGCAATTCGATTCTCACTCGTTCTCTTACTCTTACTTCGCCCGGTCGTCCGCGGAGAGTAAGAGAAAGAGTAGGAAGGGAAAGTTCAGGCCGTCGGCAGCGTCACCGTCACTGTTGTGCTCTGGCCGGGGGTGCTCTGGACGGTCAAACCGCCACCGTAGATTTCGGCGAGTCGCTTGCAAATGATCAAGCCCAGACCGGAGCCTTGTTGCTCGTAATATTTCCGGTCGAACTGCATGTGGGCGCCGATGCGGCTGATCTGTTCGGTGGTGAACCCGCGACCTCGATCAGTGATCGAGAGCGTGAACTGTTTGTCGCGCGCCAGCGCGACCGCGCGGACCGGCGCGCCCTCGTTTGAAAACTTGAAGGCGTTGTCCAGCAGTTCCTCGATGACCTTGTGGAAATGCTCCGGTTGCATCAGCACCACCGCGTCATCGACCTGGAGTAGCAACTCATCCGTGCGATGATATTTTCCAGCCAGACGGTTGGCGGAATCGGTGATGATCTCGCGCGTGGACACGTGTGCGCCCTGCCGCAAACCCTCGACGCGCTTCGGGTCGGCGGCGACCAGTTCGATGCGC
Organism: Verrucomicrobiia bacterium; assembly: GCA_036522715.1. Taxonomy (GTDB): domain Bacteria; phylum Verrucomicrobiota; class Verrucomicrobiia; order Limisphaerales; family JACQFS01; genus DATDFH01. The sequence continues at coordinate 4,345 of DATDFH010000380.1, read as the reverse complement.
GAGTAGGTCAGGAAGTTTTCGATCAACCGGTTCAATCGCGAGCCGGCGTCGTGGATGTTCTTCGCATACTCCTGAATTTCCTCCGGCTTGAGCGTCTGGTAACCCTCCTCCATGAGCGCCGCCAGTCCCATGATGCCGTGCAAGGGCGTGAGCAGTTCATGCGGCAGCGCCAGGCTGATGTTGCCGCGCAAGTCCTCCAGTTTTTTCTCACTGATCTGCTGCACGGTCTCCTGCTTCTTGATCCGCGAGTCCACCGCTCCGAGCAGTTCGTCGAACGTGAACGGCTTGGTGAGGTAATCATCCGCGCCCAGCGTCATGCCCTGGCGCATCTGGGATTTCTCGGCCGCGCCCGAGAGGAAAATGAACGGGATGGTTGCCGTTGCCGGCTCGCCGCGCAGTTCGGATAGGACCGCGAAACCGTCCATGCCCGGCATCCGCACGTCGCACAGAACCAGGTCGGGAAGTTGCTTTCGCGCCAGTTCGACTCCAGCCGGGCCGTCCCCGGCGGAGATCACGTGGTATCCGTGCGAGTCGAGCACGGCCACGACCAATTCCCGCACTTCCGTAGTGTCGTCGATGATAAGAACTCTTTTCACAGTTTCGTCGCGTCGTTCTGCATATCCGTTTCGCCGTGACTGGTGCAAGCGCCAATCCCCGGAGAGCGAAAAACGAAATCGTGCCGTCGCAAACCGGGCGAGAGAAGACGCGGCACGCGTCGCGATGCTTCAAACCTTCGGAGCCGCCTTCACATCGATGTGCAGATCGCGAAGCTGCCGCGCGGTCACAGGCGCCGGCGAATCGGTCATCAGGCACACGCCCTTGGCTGTCTTCGGGAAGGCGATCACGTCGCGGATGCTCGGCGTGTTGCAGAGGATCGCGATGAGGCGGTCGAAACCCAAGGCGATGCCGCCGTGCGGCGGGGCGCCGTAGCGGAACGCCTCCAGCATGTAGCCGAAACGCAGCTTCGTCTCCTCCGGTGGGATCGCGAGGATGTCCTCGAAGATCGCCTTCTGCACGTCGGGCTGGTGGATACGAATCGAGCCGCCGCCGAGTTCGACGCCGTTGACCACGATGTCGTAATGCTGGCCGCGCACCTTCTTCGGATCGGTCTTGAGCAACGGCACGTCCTCGGCCACCGGCGCGGTGAACGGATGATGGCTCGAATACCAGCGGTTCATTTCCTTGTCGAAACTCAACAGCGGGAAATCCACGACCCACAGGAAATCGAACCGGTTCGGATCAATGGTCAGCTTCCCCTGCCCTTTCAATACGTCGGCGCAGTAGAGCCGAATCTTGCCGAGGATCTCGCACGCATTGAGCCACTGGTCGGCGGCGAACAAAATCAAATCACCTTCCTCGATGGCGAGCTTCGTCTTCAGCGCAATCTTCTCGGCATCCGAGAAGAATTTCACGATGGGCGATTTCCATTCGCCGTTCTCGACCTTGATGTAGGCGAGGCCTTTCGCGCCAAAGCTCTTGGCGTATTCGGTCATCGTCTCGATCTGGCCTTGCGTGGCGCCGGCGAGGCCCTTGGCATTCATCGCCTTCACCACGCCGCCGTTGGCGATCGCACCGCTGAAGACCTTGAACGTGCTCGCGCGGAATTCCTCCGTGAAGTCCACCAGCTCCATGCCGAAGCGCGTGTCGGGCTTGTCGATGCCGTAGCGGTTCAGCGCATCGTGGTAGGCGAGGCGCTTGAACGGCGTCGCGACCTCGATGCCCAGCGCGGCTTTCCACACGCGCTTCAAAAGTCCCTCGATGAGCGCATAAAGGTCTTCGCGCTCGATGAAGCTCATCTCGATGTCGAGCTGGGTGAACTCAAGCTGCCGGTCCGCGCGCTGGTCCTCGTCACGGAAGCAGCGCGCGATCTGATAATAGCGCTCGACGCCTGCGACCATGAGGATCTGCTTGAACTGCTGCGGCGATTGCGGCAGCGCGTAGAACGTGCCGGGATCGCGGCGGTTCGGGACGAGGAATTCACGCGCGCCCTCGGGCGTGGACTTGAACAGCACGGGCGTCTCGACTTCGAGGAACCCTTGCTCATCCATGAAGACGCGCGTGGCGGTGGCGACCTTCGAGCGCAGGCGCAGCGCGCGCGCCATTTCTGGCCGGCGCAAATCGAGGTAGCGATACTTGAGGCGCAGCTCCTCGTTCACCTTGTTCGCCACTTCGGGATCGTCCACCTGAAACGGCAGCACATCGGCATGGTTGAGGATGGTGAGTTCCTTCACGAGCACCTCGACCTGGCCGGTGGGAATCTTGGTGTTCTCCGTGCCGGCAGGCCGCACGCGCACCCTGCCGATGACTTCGATGACCGACTCGGCGTGGAGTTTGGAGGCCGCATCAAAAACTTCCGGCGTCAAATCCGACGGGTCGAAGACTGTCTGCGTGCGCCCCTCGCGGTCGCGCAAGTCGATGAAAAGAACCCCGCCGAGGTCGCGGCGCGAGTGAACCCAGCCGGCGAGCGTGACGGTCTGCCCGGCGTGTTCGGCGCGGAGTTCGTTGCAATGATGTGTGCGTCTCATGCGAAACAGAGCGCGGAAACTGGCAGGGAACCGCCGCCTTTCAAAGAAAATTCTCGGCCGAGACGGGTGTCACTTGGCCACCGCGGTCCGCACACGAGACGAGAGGAAGAGCAACGCGCACAGGACGAGGAACGGAAGCAGCGCCAGCCAGTCGGCGTGCGCGCCAGCGTAGAACGGGTTGAACTGCTCCGCCCAACCGTTGAACACCTTCAGCACCGGTTGGAGCGAGACTTCCGAGATCGCGATGATGATGCCCGCGATCGCTCCGCCGGCGATGTAACCTGACGCCAGCAGCACGCCCGGACTCTTGTCGCTCTCGGCGGCCAGCTGCTCCGTGCTGAGGCCGGAATCCTTCAACGCATCGCGCTGCTTCCGATCCACCAACCATCGGACCAGGCCACCCACGAAGATCGGCGCCGACGACGAGAGCGGCAGATAAACGCCCACGGCGAACGCCAGCGACGGGATGCCCGACATCTCCAGCGTGATCGCGATCATCACTCCGAGCAACACCAGCGCCCACGGCAGGTGCCGGTCGAGGATGCCCTTGATGATGTAGGACATCAGCGTCGCCTTGGGTGCGAGGAATTTCTCCACCTTTTGGCCGTCGGGCCGCTCGGTGAACGCGCCGTTGATGCCGGGATCGACGAACCACACGGCGTTGCCGCCGGTGTCCACCAGATATTTCCCCGCCGGGCCGCCGGCTGCATCGGTCTTGTGCCAGACGCGATACGTTTGCGGATCGGCGGCAGCCTGCGGGCCGGTGAGTTTTTCCGGACGCGTCAGATCGGCTTCGTGCGCCTGCAAGCCGGGTGCGATCTTCGCCACGGGCACATACACTGTCTTCGCGTCGTTCAATTGCAGCAGGATCGGCCCAATGACCAGCGCCGACGCAAACGCGCCGATCAAGATCGCCAACTGCTGAAACTTGGGCGTGCCGCCGACGAGGAAGCCCGTCTTCAAATCCTGCGACGTGGACCCGCCGTTCGATGACGCGATGCAAACAATCGCCCCCACCGACAGCGCGGTGACGTAATGCGTCCCGCCCGTCCAGCCCACGAGCAAAAACACCAGGCACGTGAGCAACAGCGTCGCGACGGTCATGCCGGAAATCGGGTTCGACGATGAACCGATCTCGCCCGTAAGCCGCGAGGACACAGTGACGAAGAGGAAGCCGAAGACCACGATGAGCAACGCGCCGAGCAGATTCATGTGGAGCGGCTTGGCGAGCAGGATCGCCGTGATCAGCACGATGATCCCGATGCCGACGAACTTCATCGAAAGATCGTGATCGGTCCGCGCACCCGAAACCGCGCCGCCATTCCGCCCCGATCTGAAATCCGCCAGTCCCGCGCGGATGCCGTGCAGGATCGTCGGCAGCGAGCGGAACATGCTGATGATCCCGCCCGCCGCGACCGCGCCCGCGCCGATGTAGAGCACATACGCGCCGCGAATCTGGTTCGGCCCCATGTCCTTGATCAGCGTCGTGCCCGGCTCCAACGGCGCCGAGAGATTCTCGCCGAAGAAACGGATCATCGGGATCAGCACCAGATACGACAGCACTCCGCCCGCGGCCATGATCGACGCGATGCGCGGCCCGATGATGTATCCGACCCCGAGCAGTTCGGGCGTGATCTCCATCCCGACCGACCCGCCCTTGAACGGTTCACCGAAAACTTTCTCCGGCGTGTCCTTCCAGCCGCGGAAGACCTTCATCAACGTGTTGTAAACCACGCCGATGCCGAAGCCGCCGAAGATCATCTTCGCGCCCACGCCGTGCCCCAGCCCGGCGGCGTGCGCGGCGCGCATGTCGGCCTTGG
>DATDFH010000379.1:0-4750 GCA_036522715.1 Verrucomicrobiia bacterium | reverse complement strand
GAAAAAACTCGTCAAGGCGCTCAAGGAGGAAGTCGGTTTGCCGATTCACTTCCACACACACGACACGAGCGGCATTCAGGCGTCGTCCGTCATCAAGGCCGCCGAGTCCGGCGTGGATGTCGTTGATCTGGCCATCGCGAGTATGAGCGGCAGCACCAGCCAGCCGAACCTCAATTCGATCGTCGCCTCATTCCAGCACACGCCGCGCGACACGAAGCTCGACCTCGAGGCGCTCAACGAATTCGCCGATTACTGGGAGAAGGCGCGCGATTTCTATCTTCCCTTCGACACTGCGCCCAAGACCGGCAGCGCCGAGGTTTATCTCCATGAAATGCCCGGCGGCCAATACACCAACCTGAAGGAACAAGCCGCCAGCATGGGCGTTTCGCATCGCTGGCCGGAGATCGCCCGCACCTACGCCGAGGTCAACGCGCTCTTCGGCGACATCGTGAAGGTCACGCCGTCGAGCAAGGTCGTCGGCGACACGGCGCTGTTCCTCTTCAGCCGCGGCATCAAGGCCGCCGACGTGGTGAACCTCGAGCCGGGCGCGACGCCGTTTCCCGAGAGCGTCATCGACATGTTCAGCGGCGGACTTGGCTGGCCCGACGGCGGATTTCCGGAGGACGTGCAACGCGTCGTGCTCGGCGAGAAGCGTTTCAAGGAAGCGCAGGCCGCGTTCAAGAAGGGCGAGGTCGGCAACAAAGCCGCGCCGATCAACCTCGACAAGCTTCGCAAGGAACTCTCGGAAAAGTTGAAGCACGACGCGACCGACGACGATCTTTACTCGCACCTGATGTATCCGCAGGTGTTCGCGGACTTCGACAAACACCGGCGCGAGTTCAGCGATGTGAGCGTGCTGCCGACGCCGGCATTTTTCTACGGCTTGCGCCGCGGTGAGGAAATCAACGTCGGCATCGAGGAAGGAAAGAACCTCATCATCCGCCTGGTCAACGTCAGCGACGCGGACAAGGACGGCCGGCGCACGGTGACCTACGAGTTGAACGGCATGACGCGAGAAACCTACATCGCCGACAAGAAGGTGGCGCCGCTGGCCAAGCCGAGGGTCAAGGCTGACCTCGCGGATCCGTTGCAAGTTGGCGCGCCGATTCCGGGCCTCGTCGCCGCCATCGCCGTCACGGTTGGCCAGAAAGTTTCCAAGGGCGACAAGCTGCTGATGATGGAGGCGATGAAGATGCAGACCACGGTGAGCGCGCCCGTCGATGGCGTGGTCGCCGAACTCCACGCCGCCCTCGGCGAAACCGTCGAGAGCAAGGATTTACTGCTGAAGTTGCGGGCATAAGCGTCCGCTTTGTCTCGCGCGGAACGTGCCGCCCGAGCCGGAATGCTCTCACGGATGCGACTCGTCTGCCGTGAGGCAGCCACGTCCGGTCACTCGGCCGTTGATCGAACTTCAGGATATGGTACAGAAGCAAGAATCAGAATTCCTGCGTCCATCATGCGCGGCTGTGGCCGAGGCGGCGCCGCACGGAGGCGACACGCCTTCACCTTGATCGAATTGATCGGGGTACTGGCGGTGATCGCCATTCTGGCCTCCCTGCTCATCCCGAAAATATTTGAAGCGATCAACAGCGCCCGCATCAGCCACGCGGTCACCAGTTGCCACACGATCAAGACGGCGGTCGTGCAGCACTATGCGAAGTTCAACGCCTTCGCGTCCAGCAACGGGGTGGCGTTCGCGGTGCCGGGCACCTACGACGAGTACGATGCAATCCTGCTGGCCGAAGGGTTGATCGACAAGCTCTTCATCACGAAGCTCGGCACGAACGCCACCATCCGCCTCACCGCTGTCTCGGGCCTGACCGCCAACACCTCAGTGGACGCCTCGAATGGCGCCTACGATCTGGACGGCGACGGCAAGAACAACGTCGTCGGCGCTGGATACGTTGTCGAAGCCGTCATCTTCGACGTAGCCGAGACTGACGCGATGGATCTCAACGACCGGATCGACGGTCCTGCGCTGGCGGGGAACCCGGGCGGAAACGATTTCCTCGGCCGTGTGATCTATCACCACGGAACGCCGAGCCAGCCGCTTGACGTGCACATTTACCTTACCCACCGCTAGGGCGGCTGCTTGACTTTGTGCGCCAGCTACCGACACTCGCGCGCGCAATGGCAAACATTCCTGTGCAGTTCCCCAACGTCACCGCCGTCACGAAGGCCAACGTGTACTTCGACGGAAAGGTGGTCAGCCACACGATCCTGTTCCCCGACGGCAGCAAGAAGACACTCGGGCTGATCTACCCCGGCGAGTTCCACTTTAGCACCGACAAGGCCGAGCGGATGGAGATCGTGGCCGGCAGTTGCAACGTGAAGCTTGACGGCCGGAGCGCGACGAAAGACTACGCCGCCGGCACGGCGTTCGAGGTGCCGGCGAAATCCGGGTTCGACATCGAGGTGAAGGCGGGCATCTGCGAATACATCTGCTCCTTCATCGGATGAGCGGAGCGCGGCTTCACGCCGCGCCCCGGTCATGCCAGCGACAGGGCCATCTTCTTCTGGAGGAATTGGTGGAAGCCGCCGAGGGGGAATTCATCCTCGCACACGAGCGCGATCCATTTCTTCGGTTCGGCTTCGTCGGTGATGGCGCGGGTTTCCTTGCGCCAGCGCGAGGCGACGCTCGGTTGGAGATATTTTGAGATGAGGTCGTGCGCGTTGATCCAAAAGGCGAGCCGCGAGATGTCCGCGCCATCTTTGTAGAGCTGGATGATCTCGTCGCGGAGCGCGGCAACGGTGTCGATGAGCGCGTCCCATTTGATTGTGAGCCGGTTGTCGCGCCAGACGAGCACATCGCGCTTGTGGAGATACGAGAAGAGCAATTGGCCGCCCAACGCATCGTAATTTCGCACGCGGTTGCCGGTGATCGGGAAGCGGAAGATGCGATCCAAGAGCACGGCGTAGGTGACGTAGAGCGCGAACGGAAACCCCTCACGCGCGAGCCGCCCGGCCTCGCAGAAGCTGCGCAGGTCCACGCGCAATTCCTCCAGCGCGTACATCCAGAACGGTGCCTTCTGCCGGATCATGAACGGGTCGAACGGCAGCTCACCGAGCGAATGCGACTTGTCGTGGATAAGGTCCCACAGCGCGACGGTGTGCTGCATCATCGGCAGTGAACCGAGCCAGCATTCGAGTTGCGGGTGCAATTCGAGCGCGGTGATCTGCGCGGCCTTGGTCGCGTAGGTTCGAAGACGCCGCGCCTCACGGTCGCAGAAGATCGTGGCGAAATTGTTGGTCGGCCGGCCCGCGACTGAAACCGTTTCAGGAAACAGCACGGCGCACTCGCTGCGGTAGCCTTCGGTGAAATCCACGAGATGGCCGGGAACGAATTTCGGGTTTTGGTAGCTGGTGCGCTCCAGTTGCGCGAACCAGTCCGGCCACGGCACACGATAGAGAATCGCCTCGAAGCGCGTCGCATTGGAACTGTTGGGAGTATACATCGGCCAGAGCACGAGGTGTTCAAGGCCATCACGCCGGCAGACTTGCGGATTGAATGCTGCCAGCCCGGCGGTGAAGTCGGGCTTGCCGAAACCGCCCGCCACCCAGCCGTCGAAATCGCGTGCAACAGCCGCGAGATACTCCGCGTCTTGCGGAAAGTGCGGCGCGAGTTCATTGAGCGCGCGACGGATGGTCTGCACGCGGGCTACGGCGTCCGCGTGGCGTGCAGCGGTCACCGAGCCGTCGTCATTTTGGATCGCGCGCAGTTCGTTCACTGCGCCCTTCAACGTTTTCCAAGCCTCGGACCGCGCGACACCGGACTCACGCGGTGTAGCGACTTTGCGGTGGAAGGCCGGCGCGGCGCACCAATAGACGAGGTTCAACCAAAGCTGCTGGTGGTCGTGCTCCGCAAAGCGCCGGTCGCCGAGGAAGAGCGAGTCGCCCACCGCCACCACGCGACCCTCGCCGAACTTTGCCACGCCAATCAAGCCTGCGCGTTCCGGTTGTGCGTGCATCGACGCGCGCAGGACGAGCGTGGACGCACCCTCCGCGCGCACGGAGCAGCCGCGATAGTAGCACACGCTCGTCGCGAGATGGTTGAACAGCGGCTCAGGCGGACCGGCGACAAACCACTCTGGATTCTCGTGTATGCAAGCGGCGACGTCCTCGACCGTGTTGTTCTCGAACGCCAGGCCGAAGGGCGCGAGCAGTTCGTTGAGGTTGTTCCCGTATTTTTCGTGCTCGTATTCCGAGATGACAATCAGTCCCCCGCCGCGACGAACAAACTCGCAAACCGCGTCGAGTTCCTCCGCGCCCATCCGCGGCGAGTTGGCCGAAGTCGTGCGTTCCCATTTTGGATCGCACGGATGCGGGAGCAGGAGGACATCTGTGTGCGCGAGCACATCACCGAGCAACGGCCGCTCAACGTTGCGGCTCACCTCAAAGTCGCGCGCGGCGAGCGCGTGCGCCGCTTTTTGAAACGAGGAGACCTGGGGATTGGCCGGATTGATCTCCCGCGCGCGCTGCTCCGACACGGTCCAGCTCTCGCTGTGGAACTCATCGAAGAGCACCCGGGCGAATTTGGGTGGAACGATAGTTTGCATGTGCGCGTCGCTAAAGGCAGGAGCAAAATACACGGCTGGCCCCCGCGGTCAAAGCAGGTCCCGGTGCGCCCGAAGGTTTGTCCTTCAGAGTGCCGGACAATTTGATTTCAATCGGTTGCCGCTCCAGACTGCTGCGCGCTGCATGAATTCTCCGCCTTTGAGCGAACTCTTTCCCGACGAGGACTATCGCCATT
>DATDFH010000378.1:0-7972 GCA_036522715.1 Verrucomicrobiia bacterium | reverse complement strand
AACCGCTTGCGCGAGGTGCAGTCAAAAAGCAAGATCGTCATCCTGATGACCGACGGGCAAAACAACGCGGGCAAGGTTCCGCCGCTCACCGCCGCTGAGGCCGCCGAGGCGCTCGGCGTGAAGGTCTATACCATCGGCGTAGGCATTCGCGGCGAGGCACCCTACCCTGTGACGGATCCGTTTGGCCGGCGCGGCTATCAGATGGTGCCGGTGGACGTTGACGACGACACGCTGACGAAGATGGCCCAGAAGACCGGCGGGAAATATTACCGGGCGGACAGCTCGGAGACGTTGCGCAACATCTACGCGGAGATCGACCGGCTGGAGAAGACCGAGGTCGAGGTGAAGAAATACCAGCGCTACAAGGAACTGTTCCCGTGGTTCGCATTCTGCGGGCTGGGTTTATTGCTCTCGGAGCTTGGGCTGGCGAACACAATCTGGCGGAGGCTGCCATGAACTTCGCCAATCCCATCCTGCTCTGGGCGCTCGCCGCGGCGCTGCCGCTGCTTGCGTGGTTCCTCTGGTGGGCGCATCGACGACGCACAGAATTGGCGGCGCAATTCATCAGCGCGCGATTGCTCGATGTACTGACCGTGGGCGTGTCGCGGCGGCGGCAAGTGTGGCGCAGTGTTCTGCTCGCGAGCTCCGTCGTGCTCGTACTGCTCGCGCTCGCACGGCCGCAGTGGGGATTCAATTGGGAGGAAGCCAAGCAGCAGGGCCTCGATATCCTTGTCGCCATCGACACCTCGCGCAGCATGTTGGCGACGGACGTTGCGCCCAATCGCCTCGAACGCGCGAAGCTCGAGGCGTTGAGCCTGATGGGCCGGGCGAAGACCGACCGGCTCGGGTTGATCGCGTTTGCCGGCACGGCGTTCCTCCAATGCCCACTTACGCTCGACGACGAGGCGTTCCGCCAGAGCGTCAATGCGCTCGACACGACGATCATCCCGCAAGGCGGAACGGCGATGACCGAGGCGATCGAGACGGCCACGGCTGCGTTTAAGGATTCCGGCGAAAACGTCAAGGTGCTCGTGCTTTTCACCGACGGCGAAGATCACGAGCCAGGCGCTGAGGAAGCGGCCAGGGCCGCGGCCGAAGAAGGCGTGCGCATCTTCACCGTGGGGCTTGGTACGACCACCGGCGAACCGCTCCGAGTCCGCGACGACAAGGGTGCCGAGACGTACATCAAGGACGACGCGGGCAATGTCGTCGTGTCGCGCCTAAACGAGACGCTGCTCCAAACCATCGCGACGACAGCGAAGGGTTTTTATCTGAACCTGCGGGGTGCAGGTACAATGGACACGCTGTATGAAAAAGGCCTCGCGCCACTGCCCAAGCGGGAGTTCACCGCCAAGCTGGTGAAGCGACTTCACGAGAAATACTACTGGCCGCTCGGCCTCGCTGTGTTGTTGTTGCTCATCGAGATGTTCATCCCGGAACGCGCGCGGCAGGCTGGCGGCGTGCGGCGCTCGGTTTATTCGGTGGAGGCGGAGACGGTCAAGACCGCGGCTGTCATCGCGCTCGTTTTGGTTTCGTTTTCCGGCGTCGCGTCGGAATCCGCCGCGTACCGCGCCTACGAGTCAGGAAAGTTCGAAGCTGCCGCGAAGGAGTATCTGGCGCTGGCGACAAAGAAGCCGCGCGACCCGCGCCTCGCCTACGACGCCGCCACCGCCGCGCATCAGACCGGCCAGTTCGATCAGGCGGCGGATCTGCTCCAGCGCGCGTTGGGCACCAAGGACCCGGCGATGTTGGGGAAGGCGCTCTACAATCTCGGCAACACCCGCTACCGCCAGGGCGAGCACACCGAGAAGCTGGAAGAGAAGCAGCCGCTCTGGGAGGAGTCCCTCAAGAGCTATGAGGCGGCCTTGAAGCTCGATCCGGCCGATGTCGATGCGAAGTTCAATCATGAGTTCGTGAAGAAGAGGCTGGAAGAGTTGAAGCAACAGCAGCAGAAACAGCAGCAGGACAAGCAGGACGAGCAAAAGCAGGATCAGAAATCCGACGAGAAGAAATCGGATCGACAGAAGGATCAGCAGCAACAGCAGCAGCAGACGAAGAACGATCAATCTCAGGAGAAGAAGGACCAGCAGCAGGCGCAGAATCAACAGCAGCAGAAAGACGAGAAGCGCGACGGCGGCCAGCAACGGCAAAAGGACGGGGGCAAGGAAGACCAGAAGGCCGACGCCAAGAAGCAGAGCGGGAAGCCCGACGAGAAGGAGAAGAAGGAAGGCGCATCCCAAGTGCAAGCCGTGGGAGTGATGACCCCGCAACAGGCACAGCAACTTCTCGAAAGCCACAAGGGCGAGGAGCGCACGCTGGTTTTCCGGCAGGAGATCAAGACCAACGCGCAAGGAAAGGTTTTCAAGAATTGGTGAACGAATCTATGCGCGCGTTCGTGTCGAAGCAGACCCACCCCCGGCCCCTCCAAGGAAGGGAGTGGGCCTTTCGCATTTGGGCGTCCTTCCGCGAAAGACCATTTCCCCTCTTGAGAGGGGTCAGGGGCGGGTTCGGGCTTCTGCGACTTGCCGCGGTCGTTTGCTCATTGATCTTTTTCGGAGTGAGCCTCCGCGCCGCTGAGCCGAAGTTCACGGCGTCGCTCGACCGCAACACGATTACCTACGGCGAGACGGCGACGCTATCGCTCAACTTCGAGGGAGTTTCGCCCGGCGGCACGCCTCAATTGCCGCCCATCACCAATCTGGTCGTTCACGGCGTCAGCACCTCGACACAGATGCAATTCGGCACGGGCGGTTCGTCCTCGACCGTTTCCTTCAACTACACCGTTTCGGGCAAGGAGCCGGGGGAGATCGCCATTCCAACGTTCACAGTCGAGATCGGCGGAAAGAAACTCACCAGCCAGCCGCTGAGGCTCAAAGTGTTGAAAGCCGGCGACAACGTGGCCGACGCGGGCGGGCAGAATCAGCTCGCGTTCGTGAAGCTCATCGTGCCGAAGAACGAGTTTTACGTCGGTGAAATGTTTCCGGTGGAGTTCCAACTTTACTTTCAGGACGCGCAGGACCTCCAGCAGCCGAAGATGAACACCGACGGCTTCACCATCGGCAAGCAACCCGGCCACACGATGGCAAAGGCGCAGGTCAACGGCATGGTCTATAACGTCGTCACCTTCCGCCTCTCGCTCGCCGCTGCGCGTACCGGGCCGCTCAAGCTCGGGCCGTTCGAGGCGCAGTTGAATCTCCGCCTGCCGCGGCGCAGTCCGCAGCGCGACCAGTTCGACCCGTTCGGCTTCTTCGGCCGGCAGGTGGATTTGAAACCAGCGACGCTCGTCAGCGACGCGCCGGTGCTGAACATCCTCCCGTTGCCCACGAACAATGTGCCACCCGGATTCAGCGGCTCGATCGGCAGCTTCACTATGACTCTGAGCGCCAGCCCGACGAACGTCGGCGTCGGCGACCCGATTACATTGCGCGTGCGTATCGAGGGGCGTGGCACGCTCGACTCAATCGCGTTGCCGTCGCTCGATGACTGGCGGGAGTTCAAGGCATATCCCCCGACGAGCAAAGTCGAGAGCGACGACCCGCTTGGCATCACGGGCGCGAAGATTTTCGAACTGGCCGTCGCGCCGCAGAACGCCGAGGTGAAGGCGCTGCCGCCGCTGAGCTTCAGCTACTTCGATCCCGAACTGCGAAGTTTCCGCACACTCACTCATTCGCCGGTGCAACTCGTCGTGCGTGCGAGCGCTTTGCCGCCGCAACAGCCGACGGTGCTCGCCGGCGCGGGCGACGTGTCACCGACGGCCACGCGCGACATCGTCCACATCAAATTGCGCCCCGGCGCGCTGGGCGTGATCAGCCCGCCGCTGATTCAGCGGCCGTGGTTCATCGGCCTGCAGGCCGTGCCGATGCTGGCGTGGATGGCGGCGTTCATCTGGCGCCGGCGGCAGGATGAACTGGCAAACAATCCGCGCCTGCGCCGCCAGCTCGCCGTCCAACAAACCGTGCGTACCGGCCTGCAAGAGCTTGCTCAACTCGCGGCCGCGAACCGCGCGGAGGAGTTTTTCTCGACGGTCTTCCGGCTCCTGCAGGAACAGATTGGCGAACGACTCGATCAACCGGCCTCGGCGATTACCGAGGAGGCGGTGGAGTCGCTCAGCGGGCTCGGCGCCGACGCGGGGACGGCGGGCGCGTTGCACGAAATTTTCCAACAATGCAACGAAGCTCGCTACGCGCCGCAATCGACGCCACAGGAACTAGCGGCGTTCGCCGCGAAAGTTGAGACCGCGTTGCGTGCTGTGCAGGCGCTACAGACCGGAGAGAACCGATGAAGCTGGGATTCCATTCACTGCGTTGGATCGTCGGCCTTCTTGCAGTGATCATCGCCAGTTGCGCATACGCGGCTCAACCGGAAGAAGCGTTCGAGCAGGCGAACAAGCTCTACGAGCAGGGCAAGTATGCCGAAGCCGCGACGGCGTACGAGCGGCTTCGCGTTCAGGGTCAGAACTCCCCTGCCCTGCTCTTCAACCTGGGCAATGCGAAGTTCAAGAGCGGAGAAATCGGCCGCGCCATCGCGGCGTATCTCGAAGCGGAACGACTCACACCGCGCGATCCGGATTTGCGCGCGAACCTCCGCTTCGCGCGTGAGACTGCGAACGCCCGTCACGAAGAGCCGAAATGGCGGAGTGCGCTGCGAACTGTAAGTCTCAATGAGTGGACGCTGCTCGGCGGAACCGCGCTATGGCTTTGGCTCGGGTTGCTCGCCGCCGCGAAGCTCCGGCCGGCGTCGGCAACCGCTCTCCACTCGTGGCAGCGCCTCGCGCTCGCGGCGACGCTGGTCTTTGGCGGCACACTGGGCGCGGCGTGCTACGAACGCTTCGGCCTGCGTGAGGCCGTGGTCATCGGGAAGGAAGCCGTCGTCCGCCACGGTCCCGTGGAAGAATCGCAGAGCGCCTACACACTCCGCGACGGCGCCGAGGTGCATGTGCTCGACGAGACCCAGGGCTGGCTCCAGGTCAGCGATGGCCAGAGACGCGTCGGTTGGGTGAAGCGAGAGCAACTCACTGTAATCGGGATGCGCAGTTCAGAGTCCAGGCTTTAGCTTGCTGCTCGCGGACCGGCAGACGCCGGAACTCCAAACCGGGATTTTCGTTTGACCCCTTTTGCGGCACCGCGCTAGCCTCACGGCATGATTCACCGTTTTTCGGCTGGCCCGGCGCTGTTTCGGCTCGGCGTTCTCGCCGCAGTTTCATTCATCGCCGTCGCCACGCACGCCGCCGACGGTGTCACGGTCAAAGAGGAGAAGGGCAAGGTCCGGGTGGAGATCAATGGGCAGCTTTTCACTGAGTATCATTTCGAAGGCGCGCGCCGGCCGTATTTCTATCCCGTTATCGGGCCGACCGGCGCGGGCATGACGCGGAACTGGCCGCTCAAGGAAGACGTCGCCGGCGAGGAAAAGGATCATCCACATCACACGGGCCTGTGGTATGGGCATCGGCACGTGAACGGAATCGGTTTCTGGGAAAACACCGGCAAGGTTGACGCGCGCCTCGGCAAGATCGTCCATGACAAGTTCCTACAGCTCAGCGGCGGCAAGGAGGTCGGCACCATCCAGGAACGCAACAACTGGATCGCCGACGACGGCGAGTTGGTTCTCACCGACGGGCGCACGATGCGCATTTTGAACCGCAAGAACGATCGAATGCTCGACTTCGACATCACGTTCACCGCCGGAAAGAAGGAAGTCGTGTTCGGCGACGACAAGGACGGCGCAATGGCCACGCGCGTGCCTGAGGTCATGCGTGTCGAAAAGGCGAAACAGAAGGGCGAGAAGAAAGCCCAGCCCGGCGAAGGCCATCTCGTGACCAGCGAAGGCAAGCGCGACGCGGAGGCCTGGGGCACGCGCGCGAAGTGGTGCGATTACCACGGACCGGTCGAGGGCAAGCTGGTCGGCGTCGCGATTTTCGATCACCCGAAAAACCCGCGGTACCCGACGTGGTGGCACGCGCGCACGTATGGCTTGTTCGCGGCGAATCCTTTCGGCCAGGCGCAGTTCGAGAAGTTGCCGGACAAGAACGCGGGCGACTTCAAAATTCCCGCCGGCCAGAGCGTCACGTTCCGCTATCGCTTCTACTGGCACGAAGGCGACGAGAAACAGGCCAACGTCGAGGACCAGTACAAGCAGTACGTTTTTCAGACCACTCCCAAATCCGCGCCAAAAGCAAAATCGAAGTAGTCCGTTCTCCAAACCGTCGAAGCCATCACCGCATGAAAACGCTCAACCGTCGAAACTTCCTCAAGACCTCCCTCTACACCGGGACCGCAGTCGCCTTCTCGGCCAAATCCTGGGCCGCCGTCAAGGGCGCCAACGACGCGATCCGCGTCGGCGTAGTCGGCTTCAATGGCCGCGGCAACTCGCACATCAGCGGCTACCGCAAGCTCGGCGCTGAGGGCGTACGAATCGCCGCCTATTGCGACGTGGATCAAAAGGTCCTCGACCGCGGCCTGGCCGACGCGAAAAAGAACAAGGAATCCGCTGAAGGTTTCCGCGACATGCGCCAGATGCTCGAGAAAGCGCAGATCGACACAGTCTCGATCGCCACGCCCAACCATTGGCATTCGCTGGCGGCCATCTGGGCGATCCAGGCGGGCAAGGACGTGTACGTCGAGAAGCCCGTGTCGCACAACGTTTGGGAAGGCCGCAAAGTTGTCGAGGCCGCGCGCAAGTACAACCGCATCGTGCAAACTGGCACGCAGAGCCGCAGCAGCAGCAACATCGCCGAAGCGGTGAAGTTGGTGAAGGAGGGCAAGCTCGGCAAGATCGTCATCTGTCGCGGACTGTGCTACAAGCGCCGCGACACCATCGGCCTGACCGAAGGCGCGCAAACGGTGCCCGAGACAGTTGATTACGACATCTGGTGCGGTCCCGCGCCTAAGAACGAATTGCGCCGCGGCAAGCTCCACTACGACTGGCATTGGTTCTGGGACTACGGCAATGGCGACCTCGGCAATCAGGGCATCCACCAGATGGACATCGCGCGCTGGTTCCTCGGCGTGAACGAGCTTTCGCCGCGCGTGATCAGTGTCGGCGGCCGGGTCGGCTACAAGGACGACGCTGAGACGCCCAACACGCAGATCGTTTATCATGAGTACGTCAAGGCACCGTTGATCTTCGAGGTGCGCGGTCTGCCTGCGAAGCCCGTCGAAGCGGAAGCGGCTGGTGCCGACGGCGGCGACAAGAAGAAAAAGAAAAGCAAAACCGAGAGCATGGACGTTTACCGCGGCGCGAGCATCGGCGTCATCGTCGAGTGCGAAAACGGTTACATCACGGTTCCCAACTACACCAGCGCGACGTTCTTCGACAAGGACGGCAACAAGATCCAGGAGTTGAAGGGCGGCGAGGAGGGCAGCTCCCACTTCGACAATTTCATTGCCGCCGTGAAGAGCCGGAAGCGCACCGACCTGCACGCCGAAATCTGGGAAGGCCATCTTTCCAGCGCGCTCTGCCACACTGGCAACATCTCCTACCGACTCGGCAAGCAGTCCAAGCCCGAGGTGATCAAGGAAAAGATCAAGGCGATGAAAGGCATGGAGGAAGCCTTTGGCCGCATGGCCGAGCACCTCAAGGCCAACAATGTGGACATCAACACCACCCAGCTCACGCTCGGCCTGCCGCTGAACATGGACCCGCGCGTCGAGAAGTTCGTCGGCAACCTCGACGCCGACAAGCTGCTCCGCCGCGAATACCGCGCGCCCTATGTCGTGCCGGACAAAGTGTAGGCTGGCGCGTTCCAATCTCAAAACACGAAGCCCGCGGACCAATCCGCGGGCTTTTCGTTTCAACTCTCGGACGGCCGGTTCACATCCGCTTCTCGTCCGCCTCGATGAAGTCGGCGAACGACTTGATGTCGTCACGATGCGCCAGGCCGGCGGCTTCCTTGCGCTGGCGCAGCCGGTCCTGCATCGCGGCATCGTTCGCCGGCGGATAGTTCAAAATCTCGTCGGCAAGCGCGCGCTTCTGC
>DATDFH010000377.1:0-9301 GCA_036522715.1 Verrucomicrobiia bacterium | reverse complement strand
GGTGATCGAGATGCCCATGTCCGCTCCGAAGGAAGCGGTGTGATGCACGTCTCGCGGCGCAAATTCCTCCAAGCCGGCGGAACCGGCGCGACGCTCGTGGCCGGCGCGGGCTGCGGCCGGTGGAACAACCCCGTTGAAGTTTTCTCCAACGCCACGGCGCTCAATCCTGGTCCCTTTCAACCGCCGTCCACGGACGCGATTGATTCGATCAGCCACGTGCTGAACCGGCTCTCCTTCGGCGCGCGACCGGGCGAGTACGAACGCGTCCGCAAACTCGGCGCGACGCCTGCCGAGGCGGCGCAGGCTTACATCGAGGAGCAATTGCAGCCGGAGAAGATCGACGACTCCGCGGCGGAAAAGATCGTCCGCCGGTTCGGCGCGCTGGAGCAGCCAGCGGCGGAAATGTTCGAGTACAAGGAAAAATTTCTCCTGAGCCAGATGGTCCGTTCGACGGTGCTGCGCGCGGCTTATTCCGAGCGGCAACTTTACGAGGTGATGGTCCAGTTCTGGACCGACCACTTCAACATCGACCCCGGCAAAGGCGATTGCCGCTGGCTCAAGGCGTGGGACGACCGCGCGGTCATCCGCAAGTATGCGCTCGGCGATTGCGGCTTCCGCGAGCCGGTCACGATCTTGCAACGCATCCAGGATTTCTGGGCCGGCGATTCCGGCGCGGCGCGGCCCTCGTTCAAGTTTCCGGACATGCTGCGCGCGTCGGCGCTCAGCCCGGCGATGCTCTGGTATCTCGACGGAAAGGCGAATCGCAAAGCCAGCCCATCCGAGAAGCCCAACGAAAACTACGCGCGCGAGTTGCTCGAGTTGCACACGCTCGGCGTGCACGGCGGCTACACGCAGAAGGACGTGATGGAAGTGGCGCGTTGCCTGACCGGCTGGACCGTGCGCGGAAAGAAGCAGTTCTCCAAGGGCGAGGTCGAGTTTCACAAGCACCTCCACGACGACGGTGCGAAGGAAGTCCTAGATCAGCACATCCCGGCGGGACTCGGCGCGAAGGACCTCGACCGCGTGTTGGAGATCGTGGCGCTTCATCCATCCACGGGCCAGCACATCGCGACCAAGCTTTGCCGGCGGTTCATCGCAGACGAACCGTCCAGCGCGACCATCGCGACGGTCGCGGAGGAATTCGTTTCCAGCGGCGGCGACAGCCGCGCGACGCTGCGGAAACTTTTTTCGACCGAGGAGTTCCTTACCTCGCGCGGGAACAAGTTCAAGCGGCCGTTTCACTTCGTCGTCTCCGCGTTGCGAGCCACACGCGCGAGCACCGATGCCGAGCGGCAATTGACCAGTTACCTCGAACGCATGGGCCATGTGCCGTTTCACTATCCGACGCCCGACGGTTATCCGGAGGAACCCGAGCCGTGGCTGGGCACGATGTTGTGGCGCTGGAATTTTTCCGTGAACCTGAGCGAGAACAAAATCAAGGGCACGCGCGTGGACCTGAAGTCGCTCCGGACGCAGGCGGGCGGCGATGACGGCTTGATGGCGCATCTGCTCGGCCGTCGCGCGACGGACGAGGAACGTGCGGCGTATCACGACTCGGGTACCGGCCCCGCGCTGTGCCTGGCCTCGCCCGCTTTTCAAAGGTGCTGATATGGCGTCCGCGCAAACCTTCATCACCGGGAACGGAGACCGGCAGAACGCGTTGGTCGTGATCTTCCTGCGTGGCGGCGCCGACGGACTGAACCTCGTCGCGCCGGTCGAGGACGACGGCTACTACAAGGCCCGGCCGCGCATCGCGATCAGCAAGGCGAACGCGTTGAAGCTCGACGGTTTCTTCGGCTTGAACCCGTTGCTCAAACCGCTGCACACGCTCTACGAACAGGGCGCGCTCGCGATCGTCCACGCAACTGGCTCGGAAGACGACACGCGTTCGCACTTCGAGGCGCAGGACTTGATGGAGCACGGTGGCGTGGTCGGCGGCGGCTGGCTCGGCCGGTTCTTGCGCGCGCGTCCGGGCAACGTGAGCGGCCCGCTCGCGGCAGTGGCGTTCGGCCGCGCGATGCCGGAGAGCTTCCGCGGCGCACCATCGGCCACCGTCATGGAATCGTTCGACGACTTTCTGCTCGGCGGCAAATCCACGGCACTCGCGTCGGCCTTGGGACGGCTCTACGGCGCGGAAGAAAACCAGATCGGCCACGCCGGGCGCGACACGCTGGGTGCTCTCAAGCGAATCGAAATCCTCCGCGACACGCTTTATCAGCCGGCCAATGGCGCGGAGTATGGCCGCGATGATTTTTCCAAACGCCTGCTCCAGCTCGCGCGGCTCGTCAAGGCGCGCGTCGGCATGGAGGCCGCGGCGGTGGATCTCGGCGGCTGGGACTCGCACACGAGCCAGGGCTTGATCATGGACCCGTTGATGACCCGGCTGGCGACGGGACTCGCCGCGTTCCACCGCGACCTCGGCGAGGAGATGGCGCGCACGACAGTCGTGGTGATGACCGAGTTCGGCCGGCGGCTGGCGGAGAACTCCGCCTTCGGCACCGATCACGGACGCGGCAGCGTGATGTTCGCGCTCGGCGGCGGCATCCGGGGCGGACGCGTGCTCGGCCGGTGGCCCGGCTTGAAGAACGAAGTGCTCGAAGGCCCCGGTGACGTGCCGGTGGCGACGAATTATCGCAACGTGCTCGCGCCGCTTCTCCAAAAACATTCATCGGACGTAAAGCTCGCGCAGGTCTTCCCGCAGTTCGCGCTCGAACCGCTGCCGCTTTATTCCTGAAGCACCCCGCCCGCATCGCGCCGCCTCGCCACAGTTGCCGGAAAAGAAAAGCCGGGCGCCCGTGGGGAAGGCGCCCGGTTCAATGACCGAGTTCCAGATAACCTCCTCGGATCTCTCAGGTCACAAAATAAATGCCCTATGATTCGCCGGAGCGCAAACGGAAAGAAATCCGGGCGCCCCGGAAGAATTTAGGGCGCCCGGTTCAATGACCTAGTTCCAATTACCCCCTTGGGTCGTCAGGTCGCGTGCTAGATGCTACAATGGTTCCAGCGAGGCAAATGAAATTCCCTTCGGCGCCGGAAATTAACACCGCCCTCCGCACCAGACCCATTCAGTTCGTTCATGCCGAGTCCCGGCTTGAGCTTTGGCGCATTACCGGCAAAGGTTTTTCCCGCAAGCCATGAAACGCCTTCTCTGCATCCTCGGCATTCTTTGTGCCCTCGGCGGCGAACTTTTGTCGGCCGCGACGCCGACCTTGCCGATGGCGCGGCCGAACATCCTGTTCATCATCGCCGACGATCTCGGCTGGGCCGACGTCGCCTTTCACGGCGGCAACAAACCCACGCCCAATCTCGACCGACTCGCAGCGGAGAGCCTGGAGTTGACGCAGCACTATGTTTATCCGGTGTGCAGTCCGACACGCGCGGCGTTGTTGAGCGGGCGTTACGCGACGCGCTTCGGCGTGACCAATCCACAGAACCCGCGCGCGTATCCGTGGGACACCGTCACCTTGGCGCGCGCGCTGAAATCCGCTGGCTACGACACCGCACTCATCGGCAAGTGGCACCTCGGCTCCAGTCCTGATTGGGGGCCACAGAAGTTCGGCTTCGATCACAGCTACGGATCGCTCGCGGGCGGCGTCGGGCCGTGGAACCACCGTTACAAGCAGGGCGAGCACTCGATCACCTGGCACCGCAACGGGAAACTCATCGAGGAGACCGGCCACGTCACCGACCTGCTCGCGCGCGAGGCGATTCAATGGCTGGAGTCGCGCGCGGAACGGCCGTTCTTTCTCTACCTGCCGTTCACGGCCGTCCACATCCCGATTCGCGAGCCGGAGGAGTTCGTGCGCCGAGTGCCGAAAGAAATCACCGAGCCGAGCCGGCGCGAATACGCGGCGTGCGTGATGCACCTCGACGACGCAGTCGGCCGGGTGCTCGCCGCGCTGCAAAAATCGGGCAAGGCGCACAACACGCTCGTGGTTTTCACCAGCGACAACGGCGGATATCCGAATGCGCGCAACGACGACCCGCAATACCCGGCGGACAATTACGAGGCGGGCGCGGCGGGCGGCGACAATCATCCGTTGCGCGGCATGAAGACGACGGTCTATGAGGGCGGCATCCGCGTGCCGGCGCTGGTGCGTTGGCCCGCGCGGCTCACGCCGGGCAAGCTGGCCGCGCCGGTGCACATCACCGACTGGATGCCGACGTTTTGCGGGCTGGCGGGCTACCGGCCGGAGAAGGATTTGCGCTGGGACGGGCAGGACATCGGGCTGCTGCTCACGGGAACGCAGGCGCCAAAGCCGCGCGCGCTGTATTGGGCGGCGCCGGGCTTTCGGGCGCAGGCGGTGCGCGTGGGTGATTGGAAATTGATCGTCAACAATCCCCGCGCCGCGGCGGGCGAGAAAAAATCCGCGAAGGAGACGGTTGAACTCTTCGACCTCGCGGCGGACCCGAATGAATCGACGGACCTCGCGATGAAACTCCCGGACAAAGTCGCCGAGTTGCGTGCGCGGCTGACTGAATTGTCGAAGGCCGATCGCGATGCGGTTGCGAAGGACTGAGTTTGGGATTAGCGGATGAATCTTGCCACGGCCTGCTTGTTCCTGTAACCGATCCTGGTGAATTTCCTCCATCGTGCTTCAGCCATGAAAACTTTTGCCTTCGTTCTCGCGGCCCTCTGCGTTCTCTGCGTTCGAGCTTCCGCCGCCGATCAGCGTTGGAACATTCTCTTCGTCTTCGCTGATGACTGGGGACGTTACGCGAGTTGCTACAAGGGCCTCGACGGACGCCCGACGATCAATGACGTGGTGAAGACGCCCAACGTGGACCGCGTCGCGCGCGAAGGCGTGCTCTTCAAGAATGCGTTCGTCAACGCGCCCTCGTGCACGCCGTGCCGCAGCTCATTGCTGTCGGGCCGTTACTTCTTCAACACCGGCCGGGGCGCCATCCTCAACGGCGCCATCTGGGACAGCGCGATTCCGAGTTTCCCGCTGCTGTTGCGCGACGCGGGCTATTCCATCGGCAAGAGCTACAAGGTCTGGAGCCCCGGCACGCCTGCCGATGCGCCCATCGGCGGACAGGAATACGCCTACGAAAAACACGGGCGCGCCCCGAATAATTTCTCCGAGGAGGCCACCGCGCGCGTCGAGAAAGGAATGACGGTGGCGAAAGCCCGCGAAGAAATTCTCGCGCAGGTCCGCGGAAATTTTGACGACTTTCTCGCCGCGCGGAAGCCGGGCCAGCCGTGGCTTTATTTCTTCGGGCCGACCACGACGCACCGCACGTGGATCAAAGGCTCGGGCAAGAAGCTCTGGGGCATCGAGCCGGACTCGCTCAAGGGCAGGATGCCGAAGTTCCTGCCCGATGTGCCCGAGGTGCGCGAGGACGTGGCGGATTATCTCGGCGAAAGCCAGGCGGTCGATGCCTACGTGGGCGAGTTGCTCAAGCGCCTGGAGGAAACCGGCGAGGCCGCCCGCACACTCGTCGTCCTCAGCGGCGATCACGGAATGCCCGGTGTGCCGGCGGGCAAGTGCAATCTCTACGACCACGGCGTGAGCGTCGCCCTCGTCATGCGCGTGCCCGGCGGCAAGGGCGGGCGCATCGTGAACGATTTCGTGCGGCTGCCGGACCTCGCGCCGACGTTCATGGAAGTTGGCGGCGTCAAACCGCCCGATGGACTTTACGGCCGCACGCTGGTGCCGCTGCTCAAGTCGGACAAGAGCGGGCTGATTGATCCGACGCGCGATTGGGTGATCACCGGCCGCGAGCGCCATGTCGCCACGGCGCGCGAGGGCAACCTGCCGTATCCGATGCGCTCGCTGCACACGCCGGAGTTCGTTTACATCCGCAACTTCGCGCCCGACCGCTGGCCGATGGGTTCGCCCAAGGGCGTGACCGCGCGCGAGACGCCGGAGTTCGACGCGCTGCAAGACACGACCTACACCGCCTTCGCCGACATGGACGCCAGCCCGACCAAGGCGTGGCTGATCACGCACCGTGACGACACAGAGTGGAAGTGGCATTACGAATTCGCCTTCGGCAAGCGCCCCGCGGAGGAACTCTACGACCTGCGCAAAGACCCGGACCAGGTGAAGAATGTCGCCGCCGACCCGGCTTACGCGAAACAGAAACAGCAACTCTCCGAGCGCCTGATTAAGCTGCTCACCGACGCGAAGGACCCGCGTGTGACCGCGCAACCGGTGCCCTTCGAGCAGCCGCCGTTCACCGACGTGGACGCTGGCGCGGCGAAAAAGGCGAAGGGCGGGAAAAGGAAGGCGGGCAAGTGAATCGTCCGTCACGGGTTGCGCTTGAAGTCTGACGCCCGCTCAGGCGTCTTTCCTCCACATGAATCCGATTAAATCGTGCCGGCTGATCATCCTCGTCACGGCTGCGCTGATTGCGTTCGCAGCCTCCGCGGCGCAGCGTCCGAACATCGTCATCCTGCTGGCCGACGACTCCGGCTGGGGCGACTACAGTCTCACCGGCAACACCAACATCAAGACGCCGAACATCGACGCCCTAGGCCGCCGCGGCGCGGTGCTTGACCGCTTCTACGTGTGCCCGTTGTGCGCGCCGACGCGCGCGGAGTTTCTCACCGGCCGCTACCACTCGCGCGGCGGCGTGCGCGGCGTCTCGACCGGATTGGAGCGGTTGAACCTCGACGAGAAAACCATCGCCGACACCTTCAAGGCCGCCGGCTACGCAACGGGCGCGTTCGGCAAGTGGCACAACGGCAGCCAGTGGCCGTATCATCCGAATGCGCGCGGCTTCGACGAATACTACGGATTCACCTCGGGCCACTGGGGCGAATACTTCGACCCGCCGCTCGAACACAACGGCCAGTTCGTCCGCGGCAAGGGTTACATCGCCGACGACCTGACCGACCACGCCCTTTCGTTCATCGAGCAGAACAAGTCGCGTCCGTTCTTCTGCTACGTGCCATTCAACACACCGCACTCGCCGTTCTGCGTGCCGGATGAATACTGGAACCGCTTCAAGGACGCGCCCATCGCGCTGCGCGGCCAGGACGGCGCGGACGAGGACCTGCCCGTGACACGTTGCGCACTCGCGATGTGCGAGAACCTCGATTGGAACGTCGGCCGCATGCTGCGCCGGCTCGACGAACTGAAGCTCGCCGACAACACCATCGTGATTTATTTCTCCGACAACGGCCCGAACAGCTGGCGCTGGAACGGCGGCATGAAAGGCCGCAAAGGCTCGACCGACGAAGGCGGCGTGCGCGTGCCCTTCCTGATCCGCTGGCCCGGCAAGATCAAACCCGGCACGAGCGTCCGCGAAATCGCCGGCGTCATCGACCTGCTCCCCACGCTCGCCAGCATGGCCGGCGTTCCGTTGATCAGCAGCAAGTCGCTCGATGGAAAGGACCTTTCGCCGCTGCTCTACGGCACCGCGCGCGACTGGCCTGACCGGACGATCTTCTCCCACAACAGCGGCCCCGTGAGCACGCGCACACAGCGATACCGCCTCGACAAGGACGGCGCGCTTTTCGACATGGTCGCCGACCCCGGGCAGAAGAAGGACATCGCCGGCGAGAAGCCAGACGTGGCGACGAAGTTGAAGGACGCGGTCGCCAATTGGCGCAAGGAAGTTTTTGGAACGCCCACTCCGCTCGCGAAGGCCGAGGCGAAGGGCAAGGGCAAAGGCAAAGCCGGCAAAGCGGAAGCGAAGTCGAGCGACGACCGGCCCTATCCCGTCGGCTACGCGGAATTCTCGATGACGCCCCTGCCCGCGCGCGACGGCGTCCCGCACGGCGGCGTGCAGCGCAGCGCCGGCGCGCCCAACTGCTCCTACTTCGTCAACTGGAAGTCCACCGACGACTCGATGACCTGGGACATCGCCGTGAACACGACCGGCGATTACGACGCAGTGATCTACTACACCTGCCCGCCCGCCGACGCCGGCTCGACGGTCGAACTCAGCCTGGGTGGCAGCAAAGCCACCGGCAAGGTCGCGCCCGGCTGGGACCCGCCGTTGATCGACAACCAGGACCGCGTCCCGCGTAAAGGCGAGTCCATCATGAAGGAGTTCCACGCGCTGAACCTCGGCACGATGCATCTCGAAAAAGGGCGCGGTCTGCTGACCCTGCGTGCGCTGCAAATCCCCGGCAAGAGCGTCATGGACATGCGGCTCGTCACGCTCACGTTGAAGAAGTAGGAGTATTCAGTATCCAGTCGTCGTGCTAAAAGTCCCCATGCACTTGCGCGTCTGTTTCATCTCTCGTCTCCTGTCGAACCTCCTGGTCGCACTGGTTCTACTGAACACTGAATACTGGATACCGAATACATCCGCCGGCGCCGCGCGTGCGAAGCCGAACATTCTAATCATCCTCGCGGACGACCTCGGTTACTCCGACCTCGGCTGCTACGGGAGCGAGATCGCCACGCCGAACCTCGACGAGCTGGCGAAGAACGGATTGCGCTTCACGCAGTTTTACAACACGGCCCGCTGCTGGCCATCGCGCGCGGCCATCCTCACCGGCTATTACGCGCAGGCTGTGCGGCGCGACGCGATCCCCGGCGTGCCGAGCGGCGGCAAAGGCGTGCGGCCCGTGTGGGCGCGGCTGTTGCCCGAGATGCTCCGGCCGCTCGGCTACCGCTCGTATCTCTCCGGCAAATGGCACGTGGACGGCAAACCCACCGAGAACGGCTTCGACCACTCCTACGTCCTCGAAGATCACAACCGGAACTTCAATCCGCAGAAACACTCCGAGGACGACCAGCAACTTCCGCCGGTCAAACCCGGCAGCGGCTACTACACGAGCACGGCGGACGCCGACCACGCCATCAAATGCCTCAAGGAACACGCGGAGAAATTTCCCGACAAACCGTTCTTCGAGTATCTCGCGTTCACCGTGCCACATTTTCCATTGCAGGCGCCGGCGGAGAATATTGCGCGCTATAAAGGCAAATACAGTGCTGGCTGGAACGCCATCGCCCAATCGCGCTGGGAACGCATGAGCAAGTTCGGCATCGTTCATCAAGCGCTGCCGCCGATGGAGCGCCAACTCGGTCCACCCTACGATTTCCCCGAAGACCTCGCCAAACTCGGCGCTGGTGAAATCAACCGCCCGCTCCCGTGGAACGAACTAACCGATGCGCAACGAAAGTTTCAGGCGGACAAGATGTCGGTCCACGCCGCGATGGTGGACCGCATGGACCAGGAGATTGGCCGCGTGCTCGCGCAACTCAAGGCGATGGGCGCGCTCGACAACACGCTGATCTTCTTCCTCTCCGACAACGGCGCCAGCGCCGAGATCATGGTCCGCGGCGACGGTCACGACCCCAGGGCCGAGGCCGGCAGCGGGGCGACCTTCCTGAGCATC
>DATDFH010000376.1:0-4804 GCA_036522715.1 Verrucomicrobiia bacterium | reverse complement strand
AGCGCGCTCTGGAGCCTGTCCGCCGGCAACCGCTTTACGAGGCGGCGGTGAGCAACGGCTGGAAAGCCTGGGCCGCGCGCTTCGAATTGAACGCCGACTACGTACCGACCGCGGATCAATTGGTGGACCTCCTCATCTGCGATGCGGCTCGGATCGGACCCGGCGCCCTGTTGAACTGGAACCTCACGGCGATGCCCTTCCCGGACTGGGGTCGCACCTGCGCCGCCTGTCTGGTGGACCAGACGGCTCAACCCACGGCCGACGCTGGCCGCCGGCCGATTCGCGCCCCGGGCTGGTTGTTGTGGCCGTGCCTCAAAACGCTCGGGTTTGGTGTCGAGGAGCGCGTCGCATTGAACGCCCTGGCAACACTCGTCAAGCTGCGTGGCCAGCCGGACGAATCCCAGACCGTCAGCCGGGAGATGGCGATCCTTCAGCACAGTCTCGCGGCGCCCGACAAAGGCCACCGCACGGCCATCATCGCCCGCGACCGCGGCAGCCTCTTTTCCAATTGGGCGGTGGACGCGCCCGGCGCCGCCGTGATTTGGACTGGCGCCGACGCGGGGCAGCTGGCGGCGAAACTGGGCGGCACGTCCTTCGGTGCCTGCCTCCGTGATCTGTTCCGCTTCGATGTGCTCGCCTTTGAGGAGGAGGCGACGGACCAAGCGGCGGTCGTGGAAGAATTTGTCCGCGAACTCAGCGACAGCTCCAAGACTTTGCAGATCATCAAAGTTTTTCGTCAGCGGCCCAGTCCCGAACCCAAGGAGCCGTACGCCGTCAATCCTCGGAGTCTGGACGATCTATTGGAGCCGTTGGCCAAAGAACCGCCGGCCGCCAGGAAGAAGGCTTGGGCCAAATAGGACCAGCCATGACCGGCAACGTCAAACCAACCTCCCTCGCGGGAAACATGGCGCGGCGTGCGCCGCGCGGATCGCGGTTGACTCGTCGCCGCGGAACGGCTACCACGCTGCCGGGTACCGCCGAGATATGCGTAAGAGGACCGAGAGGTGAATCTGAAACCTTTGAGACTACGCCGCCGCCGCATTCGGATCGACTGCCTGGCCGGTTGGTGCGGCGCTTGGCTCCTTGCCTCGACTGGGTGCGCGATCCAGTATTACGATCCGAAAACCGGCGCGGAGCATTTGTGGGGTTTCGGCCACCTGCGTCTGAAGGTTCAGCCGCCGGCGGGAGCCGTGAGCGCAGTCGTCGCCGGGCAGGAGACCTTCGGATTCGGCGCGGGAACGACCGCGGCCGGCGGGCACCTTGCCGTTGGCTGGCGCGACGAGCGACGAATCGTTGTCAACCCCACCAACGCCAGCGTCCGGCTCGAATGGCCCGATGCGGACTTCCTCAAGGTCCGCGTCGGTAGCGACCCGCCCTTCGCCAGCCGGACCAACAACACGAACGCCAGCAGATAACCACCTATGAAACAACCCCCAATCCCGCCGGCCCGCACTTGGGGCCTCGTCGCCGCGCTCTCCGCGCTCGCCTCAACCCTGATCGGCTGCGTAGGCTACAACCACACGCTCTTCATGACCAAGTCCAACGCCGGCCTCGATTTCGACGCCAAGCCTCCGACGCTGGAGGTGAACATCTCGCGCAAGGAAGGCGTCGTGGCACCGGCGTTCGAAGGCGGGCGCACGCCGCCCGTGATGGCCAGCTTCGGCGCCAAGGCCGGTTCCGGCGGCGGCTTGGGCCGCTTCTTCTTCGGCGTGGACCAGACCTTTGCCGGCGGCGACGCCGCCGTGACGATGGCCAAACTTTACGACACCAACGGCGTTCCTCTCGACGACATCCCAGCAAGCAACCGCTTCGACTCCGCCCTCAGGCTGACTAAATTGCCCAAAGCCAACCAGCCCGGCAAAGGGGCCATTCGCCGCTTTCTCTTCGGCCTGCCCGAACCCGGCGAGGTGAAACCATTTGTTTTCGGCACCGACACCCAACTGGGCGTCAAGGTCGGCTGGACCGGCGTCGGCGGACCTTATCCGGAGACCATCAAGATCGGCTTCAATCGGAAGGAGATCGCGGTGGCGCCGGTCACGCTCATCAAGGGAACAGACAACGATCCGACTTCTCCCCACCGGGTTCAGATGCCTTCATTCCTCGCTACGGTTGATACGGATGTCAACGCCGGCGGTGACGTTCAAATCGCTTGGATGCAGTACTTCGCCACCGGCGAGGCGGCCAATCACCTCGCGCGACAGCCCGCCGTCCGGGAAGCCATGATCAAACGCGCCGATGCCGGACAGGAAGCCGCCCGCAAGGAGTTGGAAGCGAAGGAGACCAAAGCCCGCGCGGACGTCGCGGCCCACCAAGACAAAGTTTCCGCGATCCTCGCGAAAGTCGCGCCATCGGGCACCGTCCAAGAGCAGGCGCTCAAGGACATTTCCGACGGAGTCACCACGTTGAAACCCAACCGCGACCAGTGGGTCAACGATTTCAAAGGCAAGGCGGGCGGCGCCCTGCGCGACAACCTCCAAGGGTTCAACGCCAACGCGGTGGACTCGCTTTTCAAGAAAATCAACCCATAACCCTTATGGCTTATCACTTGACTGAAATTTTCAGCGATCCCAACCAAGCGGAAGCGCGCGTCCGCTTCTGGCGGAATTTCCCGAAGAAGCAGGTCCGCCTGATCGTCGTGGACAACTTCGGAGCCGACGACATGCGGACGAACCCGCCCACTCCATGCGGTGCCGCCGCCGGCGCTCCGCTTTACCTCGTGCAACACGAAGATGTGTCGGCGCCGGCTCAACCGGCTCCCATTCCCGTCGTGACCATTCCCGAACCTTGACGAACGGCCTGCGGCTGAGTGCCCGAGGACGGCGCGTCGGATTCAAAAGCCCAATTCGAGGGTGAAGCTGCGGATCATGCCCTCGTCCTGCGCCGCCTTGTCGGCGACCTCAAGGGTCCAAGTGCCCGCGGGGGATTTGCCGCGGCAGGCTGACAGACCGGGCGCATTCAATTCGTCGTAGGTCTTCTTGAGGTTGTCCGTCGCGTCGCCCGCGCGGTTGTGCAGCACGATCGCCGCAACGCCCATTGCCGTCGGCGGGCGCAGCGTGACGATGAGGTCGCCGATGTAGGTGTGGTCGATGTTGACGGTGACCTTCAGCGCCTTGAGCACAGCGGTGTCCGCCACGGCGAGCTTGAGCCGCGACTTGGTGAAGTCTTTCACCGGCACGTCCTGCTGCGCGGTCCGGATCGCCAGCGGCGTCGGTTGCGAAGGCAAGGCGAGTTCAACGGCGGTCCGGGCATTGAGCCGGCCGTAACCGTAAAGCGGGCTGCGCCCGCTGGCGTCGTAGTTGCCCCCGGACGCATCAACCTTGTCGCAGCACCGGCGCAACACGTCGCGCACTTCATCCGTGCGCAGGTTGGGATTGCGCGCCAGCACCAGCGCCGCCACGCCCGCCGCACCGGGGCAGGCGCTGGAGGTTCCGCCAAAACTGTTGGTGTAGTGGCCGGCGGAGTCGCCGAGGTTTGGATCGCCGGGGTTCTCCCCCGCGCCGCCCGTGCGGTCGGTGGTCCAGATGCCAGGAGTCAACGGAGCGCGGTGGCCTTGCTGTGCCCACTCAAAATCGCTGCTCGGGAACGCGCACCAGACCGCGCGGCCGAAATCACTGTACACACTGCGCACCCCCCGGTCGCCAACCGCGGCGACAGCGATCACGTTCGCGTAGCTGGCGTAACCGTCGTTATCGACCGACTCGTTGCCGTTCCCGGCGGCGAAGCAGACGACGCAGCCTTTGCCGCTGCGACCGTTGCGCACGGCGTAGTCGATCGCCGTGCGCGTGCTGTCCGGGAGCGGCACGACCTGCTGGTGCTTCGGATCGTTCGGTTCATACCACGTCCCGTCTTCTGGCCCCCAACTGCACGAAATGACGTCGGCGCCGTGATCGGCGGCCCACACAAACGCCTCCGCCTCGAGCACCGAACCGAGCGCCGAACGCAGGCGGATGGGCATGAGCCGCGCGCGTGGCGCGACACCGGATGCGCCAAAATTGCCGTCGCCGCACGCGACCCCGGCGCAGGACGTTCCGTGGCCCTCGTCGGCGTTCTTGTGCCGTGGATCGGCGGTGCGTAGCGTTGCATCACGCGGGGCAATAACCTTGCCGCTGGCGCGAAACTCCTCGTGGTCGATGTCCACGCCGTCGTCGATCACGGCAATGGTGATTCCATCGCCCTGGGTCAGCGCCCAGGCCGACTCGACATTCGCATGGGCGTTCACGGTTACGCCGTTGACGAGTGTCTTCTTCAAATGCCACTGCTGATCGAATGCGCGCCGGGCGCGGCGCGGGCGGACCAGTTCCGGATGGCACAGCTCGACGAGCGGGTCGCGCAGCAGGCGATCGGCGATTGCGAACACTTCGCGGCCGGTGCCTTCTGCGGCGCTGAGGAAGTACCCGTTGCGCAGGTAGGGCAGTTCGCGTTTGACGGTGAGCTTGTGGCTCTTGAGCAGGGCCAGACACTTGCTGGGCCGCGCGTCGCCGTCGAACTTCACGAAGAAATTCTCCGTATAAATCACCGGCCGGGCCGATTTCGGATCCACCAGCACGCGCCCGGCGTACGCCACGGCCTTGTCCTCCTTGAGCAGCGCGCGCGCCCGGTCGCGAAGCGCGCGGACGCCGCGGGCCGCGCGCACGCGCAGCACTTCCACGCCGGCGTCGGCGAAGCGCGCCGTCGTCTCGAACTGCGCCAGGATCGCGCGGCCGCCGGCCGAGAGCGGAGCGCCGCCGAACGCGCGATCCGCCCGAAGCGGCGCGCGGTTGACGGTGCGCACGACGATGTGCTCGTTGCTATCATGCAGCATGAA
>DATDFH010000375.1:0-2056 GCA_036522715.1 Verrucomicrobiia bacterium | reverse complement strand
CCGTGCCCGTATTGCCGGGGCTGGCGGTGCGCGCCGGGAGTGGCAGGCCGCCAAGCAGCGTCTTCGCGTTGCAATCGTGGAAATCGTCCCAGCATTTCATCGGCACCGTGAAATCGCGCGGGTAAAGAGCGAAGCTGGAGTTGTTGCCGAAGGACAGGCCCGTGAAGACGCGCGCAAGCTCGGTGATGTCGCCGTTGTTGTAGGTCGCAATGGGCTGGCCGTTGGTGCCGAGCACGCGCGTGCCGTCGGGATTCAACTGCCACAGACCGATGCTGAAAAGCTGCATGATTTCGCGCGCAAAATTCTCGTCGGGAAACACGTTGCTGCCGGGAACCGCCTTCTGATTGCCGAGGTGGCTGAGGTAGATGCCCATCACCGGATGCGTCGCAACGTCGTAGAGCAGATTGCGATAATTTCCGAACGCGTGCTTCACCATCAAGTCGTAGAAGTTCGCCATGCCGACCTGCTCGACGGCGAGCGCCTCGGGCCGGTCGGACGCGACGAGAATTTCGCTGAGCGCGAACGCCACGCGCTGCCGGAGCGGGTCGGGAAGCTGGGTCGTGTTCGTGTCGGGCCGCAACTTCGGCGCGCCCATCGCGCGGCTCCACCACGAGAACTCCTTCCAATTGCCATAAAGACCAAGCCCGCTGCCGTTGATGGCCGCCCAGTCCACCCACGGCTGAATGAAACCGACCGGTCGCGTGAACTGGTCCTCAATCCAGCCATCGAAACCGAGCGCCATCACTTCGGCAATGTTCGGCGGCAATCCGTTCGTCGGTGCGAGGTCGGGACCGTAGGCGGCCTGGATGAGAAGGCGCGCGGCGGCCTTTGGGTTGGGCAGACTGTTCGTCGTCTCGTTGGCGAGCGTGAGCGGCGCGTTCGTGGCAGTTCCCAGCGAATAGCCCGTGCCCGGCTGAAGCGTGACGGTAATGGTCTCGGTGGGTTCCGCATCGTCGGCGTCGGCAACCGGATAAAGTTCAATCCACACTTCGCGCGAGCCGGCGGGAATGAAGATCGAGTTGGTCGTGCTCGCAGTGTAGTCGACGCCAAAAGTCGCCGTGCCGCTGAACGAAACGTTCACGCTGAGCGGCGCGAGTCCCCCGCTGCGTCGCACCGCGACCAAGCCCGGATCGGGCCAGCGCTCAAACATCAGCGGATCAAGTGCCGAGATGGTGATGACGCTCGCGGAATTGAGCCCGTTGGTGATGCGTTGGCCATCGAGGAGGTCGTTTCGATCGGTGCGGTTGGTGAGCGAATTGAAGCCCAACACGCGTTCCTCCCAATCGGTCACGCCGTCGCCGTCGCTGTCTACGTCGCTGATCGAAACACGGAAGATCAGCGAGGTGTTGGCGGTGCTCGCGAGAAATGTCTGGACCGAATTCGCGCCGGCGAAGTTCGTGGCGAAGCTGCTCCAGCCATTCGTGCCGCTCAGATCGCGCGACTGGAAATCGTATCGCTTGCCCGCGAGGCCGGTCCATTCGAGTTGGAATTGTTCGCCGGAAAAGAGCTTGAGCCGCACACCTGGGTAATCAAATGGATCGAACGGATTCGTGCCCGCGATGGCCTCGTCGCGATTGCTCACTCCATCGCCATCGGCGTCGCCGAGGGGTGAAAGCGCGCTGGCGGAGTAGATGACTTCCCAGATATCGCTGATGCCGTTTCCATTCCGGTCCACGCCGGCAGCGTTGCCGGCATGAGCCACGAGCAGCAGGCCCGACGCGAGGAACAACAGGCGCTTCATGGGTTGGTTGGAGTGCTGAGGGTGAGATGCGCGGGCGCACCGTCGCGACGCCGTTCGGCTGTGGTCAAAAGTTCGAACTCAGATGGCGCTAAAAGCGCATGCACGTCTTTCTCCGGCTTCGACATTGTCCGCGATTCCAGTCTTACCTTGGTGGATCAAGTTTTCATCGTCAATGGTCGGGGAACAATTGCCCGCAAAGATTCAGACTGAGAGAAGCTCCACCGGCGGCTGTCCGCCAGGAGTCTCAGCGGGTCCGACACGCGGCGATGGTTGCCTATGCGGCGGAGGCGTCCACGAGTTGCAACTTCAAGGGCT
>DATDFH010000374.1:0-8414 GCA_036522715.1 Verrucomicrobiia bacterium | reverse complement strand
GACAATGTCCTTGATGCCGTCGCCATCGACCTCGTGGACATGGATGGCGACGGCATCAAGGACATTGTCACCGGCAAGCGTTTCTGGGCGCACGGGCCGAAGGGCGACATCGAAGCCAATGCCGATCCGGTCACCTACTTTTTCAAAATCGTCCGCCACGCCGACAAGTCGGTGGACTTCGTGCCGCACCTGATTGCGAGCGACGTAGGTGTCGGTACGCAAGTCGTCGCGGGCGATATCAACGGCGACAAACTTCCCGACGTCGTCATCGGCAACAAGAAAGGCACTTTCGCCCTGATGCACGAGGCGAAGAAGGTGTCGAAGGACGAATGGGAAAAAGCGCAGCCGAAAGTTTTGTTCCCCGGTGCGGGCATGGCCTCGCTGACGCCGGAGAAAATCACGGCGCATACAAACCCGGAACGTGCAGCCGCCGCGAAAGGTGCTGCCGGCGTCTCGCCGGCAGATCAACATTCTCCCTCACCGAACGCCAGGCGCGACGGCATCATTCCACTCGGCAAAGACGGCCAGCCACTGAACCTCAACTTCGAAACTGGCACGCTCAAAGACTGGACTGCGACCGGCAGCACCTTCGCCAAGCAGCCCGTCAAAGGCGACACGGTCGCCAAGCGACTCGCCGGCTCAGGCCGCACCGACCGCAGCCAGCACGAGGGCGAGTATTGGATCGGCGGTTACGAGGCCGGCGGCGACCGGCCCACGGGGACGTTGAGTTCCGTCCCGTTCAGGGTCACGCATCCGTGGGCGAGCTTCCTGTTCGCTGGCGGCAATCTTCCCGGCACGCGCGTCGAACTCGTGCGCGCGGACAATCAGCAGGTGATCTTCACCGCGCGCGGAGTGCGTCGGGAAAATCTTTTGCCGGTGACCGTCGATGTGCAGGCGCACGCGGGAAAGGAAATTTTCATCCGGCTCGTGGACGAGGAAACTGGCGGCTGGGGCCACATCAACTTTGATGACTTCCGCTTTCACGCAGAGAAGCCAGTGTTCGCCGGGTTGGGGAGCGCGGGCGCGAAGAGAGCCGTTGGCGGGGCGCCAACGGCTGGGCCCGGGGCGGGCGCGCCCCCCAACGAGTTGCCTCCCGTCGACGATTTCAAATTCGCCGGCCTCAAGCCCGACGAAGCCGCGCGCGCGATGACGTTGCCGCCCGGTTTTAAGGCCCACGTCTTCGCGGCCGAGCCGGACGTGCGCAATCCCATCGCGTTCTGCCTCGATGACCGCGGGCGCGTGTGGGTCGTCGAGGGCATGACGTATCCGCAGCGCGCGGTCGAAGGTCAGGGCCGCGACCGCATCCTTGTCTTCGAAGACACCAACGGCGATCACAAGTTCGACCGGCGCACCGTGTTCATGGAAGGGCTGAATCTCGTCAGCGGCATCGAATACGGCTTCGGCGGCGTGTGGGTCGGGGCAGCGCCGTATCTGTATTTCATTCCGATTGCCGACGGCGATTCGCTCAAGCCCGCGGGCAAGCCGCAAGTCGTGCTCGAAGGCTGGGGTTATCAGGATACGCACGAGACGTTGAACACCTTTCGCTGGGGGCCTGACGGCTGGCTCTATGGCTGCCACGGCGTCTTCACGCACTCGCACGTGAAGCCCGCTGGCGCGCCCGACACCGAGCGGCAGTTCATCAACGCCGGCATCTGGCGCTATCATCCCACGAAGAAAAAGTTCGAGGTCTTCGCCGAGGGCACGAGCAATCCGTGGGGCATGGACTTCGATGAGCGCGGGCAAATTTTCATGGAGGGCTGCGTGATTCCGCACCTGTGGCACATGATCCAGGGTGCGCGCTACCAACGGCAGGGCGGCCAGCATTACCTCCCGTCGCACGAGGAGATTCAGCGAAACAATCCCGACTATTTCCAACAGGACTTCAGCGTGAAGATGCCGCGCCAGCCATTCGCGCAATATGTTTACGACGACATCAGGACCATCGCCGACCACGTCCATTACGCGGGGAAGACGCCGCACGGCGGCAACAGTCGCTCCGCCTCGGCCGGCGGCGGCCACGCGCACGCAGGGCTGATGGTTTATCTCGGCGGCAGTTGGCCCGAGCAATACCGCGGGAAACTTTTCATGAACAACATCCACGGCGCGCGGATGAACATGGACATTCCCGAGCGCGCCGGCTCCGGTTTCGTGGGCCATCACGGCGCCGACTTCCTCATCGCCAACGACAAGGCGTCGCAGATGCTCGACATGCGCTGCGACCAGGACGGCTCGGTCTATGTGATCGACTGGTATGACCTCAACCAATGCCACCGCCCCGACCGCGCCGCGCACGACTACGAGACGGGGCGAATTTTCAAAATCGTTTACGGCGAGACGAAGACGACGAAAGTGGATTTGCAGAAGGCGGGTGATGAGGAACTCGTAAAGCTCATCGCGTCTAAGAACGAGTGGACAAGCAGCCACGCGCGTCGCGTCGTTCAGGAGCGATTTGGCGCCCTGATTGCGAAGGCGAAAGAATACACAATTTGGTATAACAGTTCAGCCCCAAAACCCACCCCGAGCGCGGAGAGTGAAGCGGCGTGGAAACGGTGGCTTGCTTTCAAGCTCCGGCTTGATGAGGAACTGAAAGCAGCCTCGGATACAGAATCGCGACTGCGGTGTCTGTGGAGTCTCTACACGAGCGGGCCCCATTTCGGGTCGGGTGTGTTCGCGGAGCATAAAGCGTCGCGTGATGAATGGGTGAGAGCATGGGCGATACAACTTCTTTCGAATGACCAAGGTATGCTCGGGAAGTTGGCAGTGGAACAACTTGTTCCAATGGCGAGGTCCGACAAATCCCCCGTCGTCCGCCTCTACCTCGCCTCCGCCGCGCAACGCCTGCCCGTCGAGCAGCGCTGGGACATCCTCGCCGGCCTCGTCTCCCACGCCGAGGACGCTACCGACCACAACCTGCCGTTGATGGCGTGGTACGCCGGCGAGCCGCTCGTCAACGCCGACCTCAACCGCGCGCTCGATCTCGCGCTCGCCGCGAAGCTGCCGAACTACCTCACCTACACCGCACGCCGCGCCGCGAGCCTCGGCACGTCCGACGTAATGTCCGCGCTCGTGACGACGCTCGGCCGCATCGACGACAAGGAGAAGCAACTCGCCATTCTCACCGGACTGAGCGACGCGCTCCGCCCTCTGCGCACCGCGCCGATGCCTGCCGGTTGGGAAGCAGTTGCGGCGAAACTCGGCAACGTGCCGGGTCTCCGTAGAGACGTGCAATCGCTCTCCGCCAAGTTCGGCAGCGCGACCGCCTTCACCGCGTTGCGGGAAACCTTGAGCGACTCAAATGCCGACTCCGGCTCACGCGCCTCCGCGCTCGATGCGTTGCTCAACGCCAAAGACCCATCGCTCGCGCCAAGCTTGCAGCGCCTGCTCGGTGACGAGGCGTTGCGCCGTCAGGCCGTGCGTGCGCTGGCAACTTACGACGACGCGTGGACACCGTGGCTGTTGCTCGCGGTTTACAAACAACTCGCCGCCCCCGAGCAACGCGACGCGCTCGCCACCCTCGCCTCGCGCCCGACGTATGCGCGCGTGCTCGTCGGCGCGCTGGAACAGAAGAGCGTGACCGCGCGCGATCTCACGGCGGAAACCGTCCGGCAGATTCGCAGCCTGAACCAGCCCGACCTCAACGCGAAGCTCGACGAGTTTTGGGGCACTGTGCGCGAGGCCGCCGCCGACAAGTTGAAGGAGATCGAGCGCTACAAGGCGATCTACAAGGCCGGTTACTCCTCGCCCGGCGACGCGAGCCGCGGCCGCGTGATCTTCAACCGGATTTGCGCCCAGTGCCACACGCTGTTCGAGTCCGGCGGCAAGGTCGGCCCTGACCTCACGGGCAGCGCGCGCGCGGACCTTGATTACATCCTGCAAAACATGGTGGACCCAAACGCCGTCATCCCGAACGACTACCGCGCATCGACGGTCGAGATGAAGGACGAGCGCTCGATCATGGGCATCATCAAGCAGGCGGACGACAAGAGCGTGACCATCGTGACCGCGACGGAGGTGAGTACGCTGCCGCGCAACGAAATCAAGTCGATGCGCCAGAGTGAAATCTCGATGATGCCCGAGGGTCTGCTCACGCCGTTGAATGACCAGGAAGTGCGCGACTTGATTTTCTATTTGCGCAGCCCCGGCCAGGTGCCGCTGCCTGGGGGCCAGTAGGAGAGGAGGTAACGGGGCTTCAACTTCTCTTCCTCTCCCCACGACTGAGGACAGGGAAACGCCTTGGTTGAGACTTGGCCGCGCCAAACCATTGCGCCTTGGCGTCTTTGCGTTAAGTCTTCCGCCACCGAATGAATTCTACCGCGCTGCCGCCCGTTGACATGCACGTCCACATCGTCGGCACGGGTGCGGGCGGCACTGGTTGTTGGCTCAAGGCGGAGAGTTTCTTTCGCCGGCTTCAGGCGCGACTTCTCCTCAAAGCCATCGGGATGCCCGCCGACTCTTTGCGTGGCGACTTCGATCGGCTTTACGTCGAGCATCTGCTGGCCAGGCTGCGCGAGTCGTCGCTCGGCGCGGCGGTGATTCTCGCGCAGGAGCAGGTCTATGACGCGCAGGGCAAACTCATCGAGGGCGCAGGTCTGTTCCACGTGCCGAACGATTACGTGCTCCGGCTCGCGCGCGAACACCCGGAGTTCTTGCCGGCGGTCTCGCTTCATCCCGCGCGACCCGATGCGTTGGAGGAACTGGAGCGTTGCCTCGCGGGCGGTACGGTGATGATGAAAATTCTGCCGAACGTGCAGAACATCGACTGCTCCGACCGGCGACACACGAAATTCTGGGAGCGCATGGCGGAGGCGAAGCTGCCGCTGCTCTCGCACACCGGCGGCGAAAAGGCGTTGCCTGTGATCAATGCCGAGTTCGCGAATCCGCGCCGGCTCGAACTTCCGCTGCAAGTCGGCGTCACGGTCATCGCAGCGCACTGCGCGACGAAGAGCGCGTTGTTCGATGCGAATTGGTTTTCCGATTTCGTCGAGTTGACCCGGCGTCATCCAAATCTCTACGGCGACAACAGCGCGTTCTGCGTGCTCAACAACCGCATCCGCGGCCGAACCGTCCCGAAGACTCTGGCCGAGCCGCTGGCGTCGCGCATCGTTCACGGCAGCGACTGGCCGGTGCCGGTGAGCGGCTTGTGGCCTTGGCTCAAGGGCTACGTGGATGCGCAGACATTCCGTCGTTGCGGCAATCTTCCAAACCTTCTGGAGCGCGACTACCAGCTCAAGCGCGCGATGGGTTACGCGCCGGAAACGTTCACGCGCATCTGGCGGTTGCTGCGCCCGCGTTCCATCAGTTGAAAAGCCGGCCGGCGTGAATACAGTTGTTCTGCTCGTCGAAAAGCGGGGGACGGCGAGCGTGACGACTCAAGTCGCCGACAAGATTTCCCCGCAGAAAGTGAACTGCAATGACAACAACCCTGACACTGCCCGATGCGGCGAAGGCCCGCGCATACTTCGAAGCCAAGATGGCCTTCACGACCGGCCCGATCGAACTGGACCGGATGCTCAAGGCGCACGAGAACCTCACGGTGATCGACGTGCGCGCCGAGGAAGACTTCAACCGGGGCCATCTCCCCGATGCGATCAATCTGCCGAAGGAAAAGTGGAGCAGCCTCGAAGGCTTGCACAAGGACCGCACCAACGTGGTGTATTGCTACAGCCAGCAGTGCCATCTGGGGGCTGCGGCGTGCCTCGAGTTCGCCAGCCGGGGCTATCCGGTGATGGAACTGGAAGGCGGCTTCGCGACGTGGAAGCAGTACGATCTGGACGTGCAGCGGGCGCCGCACAACCGGGTCTTCAGGCGCAAACACTCCGTCGCGCACGCGCAAACAGCGTCGCACGCCCGGTTGGCCTGACCACGCGACACGAAGCTTCTACTGAACCGGCGCGGCAGGGCGTGCCGGTTCAGTAGCTCGTCACGGTCACTTTTTTCCGGAACGCGTCGGCGTCGAGCTTGCCTTTGGCGAAGTCGTCCGCGGCGGATTTCTTGGCGGTGAGAGTGAGCGTGGAGCCGGGGCCGGTGACCACGACGGTGATGGACTCGTCGGGTTTGAGGTGGCGGAGGTGGGAGGCTTCCTTGAGCGTCTCGACGAGCGCCTGCGTCAGTTTCTCGACGCGCTCGGCGGCGAACTCACGGGCGCGCCGCACCGTGTCAAACGTTTCCAGAAACAGCGGCGAGTCGTAGTGAGGAGCGCTCTTGCCGCCGTAAATCTCGCGGCGCGCTTTGTCCCAGACGGAATCCGGTGCGGCATTGCTTTGCGTCGACACCTTCTTCTTCGGCGGCTCGACCAGCGGAAATCCGACATTGATCTGCAAGAGCGCGCCGTGGCCTTCGAGGTAGAGACGCGACAATGGGTTGCCTTCGCCAAAAGTCATCAGCTTGATGCCCATCGCGCGTTGCTTGCCGCCGTCATGAGTCTGGGTAGCGGCCTTCTCCAACAACCGGCCCATGACGTTGAGGTCTTCCTCCCATTCAGCGCGAATCTTGGCGGTGGGCGGCTTGCTGGCCACGATGACGGCCGAACTGCCCTTGCGCGGCGGCCATTCCCACGACCACTGGCCGTCGTCACCTTCAAGGTGTAAGGAGAATCCGCGCGCGGCGGCCTCGGCGGCGTCTTTCGCCTGACCAGCGGCGGCCAGTGCCTGCGCGGTGGCGGCGCGGACCTGTTCGGCGATGCGCTTGCCGAGATCAGCGTCAGCGTCATCACCGAGCACCTGCACGTCGAACTGCACCGGCTGACCGTTGACGGTGGCTTGGCGGATGGTCAGGCCGTTGGTTTTGCCGTCGGTGACAGTCTTGGTGGTGGTGGAAGTGGAGGCACTGACTTGCGCGTTCGTGTTGACCACTGTGAGGAACGCGGCCGCGATGGTCGCGACCAGAAGTGAGCGAGAGAGAGGTTTCATGGGCGGATGAATTGTAGGTTAGTTTCGTTTCGGTGAAAGGGAAGGCGGCGTGTTGGCCAGTTGGACGAGTTGTTCCTGCGTGGAACTCAGGCCGTCTTCGGCGAGCACGGCGACGGTTTCCACGTCGCGGCGGAGTCGGGCGTAATCGGCGCGACGCTGAGCTTCGAGATTGCCGAGCACATTGACGAGCGCGTCGTGATACTGCGCGTTCTGCGTGGCCTGGCCTTGCGACAGTTGGGCGAACTCGGCGTGCAATTGGTCACGCAATCGAGTTTCAACGCCCGCGAGGGTGGATCGCAAGGTGGTGAGTTGTGCGAGGCCGAATCCAAGGCCGATCAACGCGACTGCGGCAGCAGCCCAGCGCGCGTAGTTGCCGAAAGGTTGAGCCGCACGGCGAGGGGTGGGAATAGCCCAGCGGTCGAGTTCGGTCATCGCGCCGCGCCACGAAGTGAGTTGCGTGCGGCAGTCGGCGCACGACGCGGCGTGCGCGTCGAGTTCGCGCCGTCGTTCGGGCGGCAGTTCGTCGTAGAGATACGACATCCAGTCTTCAGAGTTCGGGTGGTTCATAAACAGATTCCTTCCGGAGTGCGCGGCAGTGCGGCGGGCTGTGGCCCGTCGAGGTCGAGCGCGGGTTTGAGCAACCGATTCAATTGTTCGAGCGCGGCGGCCATGCGCGACTTCACCGTACCTTCTGGGATTTCGAGCACGTCGGCGATCTCGCGGAACTTGAGGTCCTCGTAATGCTTGAGCACGACGACGGACCGGTGGCCTTCCGGCAGGCGCTGCAGGGCGTCACGCACCAATGCAGCGCGCTCGGCAACGGCGAGCTGTTCGTCGGGCGCCGGGTCAGCGACGGAAAACTGCGGCCCGGCTGGCTCGCCGGATTCACCATTGATTGGCACCTCGAACTTTCGGCGCGCGCGGCGCAATTCGTCGCGGCACAGGTTCAGCGCGATGCGCCAGAGGTAGGTCGAGAACCTCGCCGTCGGCACCCAGTTTTTCCGATGCGTAAACAGACGCGCGAAAGTTTCCTGCGCGAGGTCCTCGGCGAGTTGCTCGTCGCCGGTCATGCGCAGGCAAAGACGCTGGATGGGCGGCTGCCAGCGCACGGCCAGTCGCGCGAATGCGCTCGCGTCGTCGTGCATCGCCACGCGCCACATGGCTTGTTCGTCGGTCATGTCTGGTGTGCCCGGAGGTGGGTCGTTGAAGCTTCGACTTCAGGCCCGTGCCTTCCGTTCACAGAGTTAAACGGGTGAGTCGCGATTTGGTTCGGAGAAATTTTTCGCGCGCTTGTCTTCTCCGTCCGATCAAGGCGCGGCTTGCCGCGGATCGGGGCGGTCATTACGCTACGGCCAGCCCGATGAATACTTCCCAATGCACGTGCGGCTGGCTTGTCCTCGCGCTGTTGGCGTTTCGGGTCGACGCCGCGGATGCGCCGAAACCCGTACCCGAGATCAAACCTTTCCCCCGTGCCCGCGTGGCCGGGCTTTACGTCCAGACCATCTG
>DATDFH010000373.1:0-3493 GCA_036522715.1 Verrucomicrobiia bacterium | reverse complement strand
GCCCTCGGGGCTGTTATTCACGCCGTACTCGAAGCCCGGCGTGCCGGGAACCTTCTTTGCCAACGCCCGGAACTCGGTCACGACCTTCTCGACCTGCTCGGGCGTGGTGCCGTCTTTGAACTTGAAGGAGACGACGTGGCGAAGTTGTTTCGCACCGGCGGGTTTGTCGGCGGCGACGGCGGGCAACATGACGGAGGCGGTGATGAGGAGCGCGGCAAGGGATGAAATGGCATTCATGACGGTGTGACTTGCAGGTGAGGCTAGGTCAAAGGCGCGGGAACGTGCAAGTGCAGCGTCGTGCTCGCGAACAATCTCATTTGAAACTTCACCTGTGGCGATGGCGTCCTACTCAACGATGATTTCCAAGACGTTTCTCTTCCGCGGGCTGCTCGCTGCTTCG
This sequence comes from Verrucomicrobiia bacterium, assembly GCA_036522715.1. Taxonomy (GTDB): domain Bacteria; phylum Verrucomicrobiota; class Verrucomicrobiia; order Limisphaerales; family JACQFS01; genus DATDFH01. The sequence goes on along the minus strand of DATDFH010000373.1, from coordinate 3,093 downwards.
CCGGTGGCCCTCGCGGCATTCGCGAGTTCCGTGTTGGCCGATGACTGGCCTGAGTGGCGCGGCGCGGGGCGCGGCGGCGTTTGGAAGGAGACGGGTATCGTGGAAAAATTTCCCGAAGGTGGCCTGAAATTCCGCTGGCGCACGCCGGTCAGGGGCGGTTACACCGGCCCCGCCGTGGCGGATGGCCGTGTGTTCGTGTGCGATTTCACCCCGACGGATTTACCCGCCGGCACCGAGCGCGCGTTGTGCCTCGACGAGAAGACCGGGAGAATCATTTGGGAGCAGAAGTGGGACGCCGACTATCGCGGCATCCAATACTCCGCCGGCCCGCGCGCGACACCCACGGTCGATAGTGATCGCGTGTATGTGCTCGGCGCGATGGGCGCGTTGCTCTGCCTCGACGCGAAGACTGGCGCGGTGAAGTGGGGGAAGGATTACGTGAAGGACTTCGACACGCGCGTGCCCGTGTGGGGCATCGCGGGCGCACCGCTGGTCGATGGCCCGCGCCTGATCTGTCTGGTCGGCGGTCAACCCGACGCCGAGGTGGTGGCGTTCGACAAGCTGACCGGCAAGGAACTCTGGCGCGCGCTGCCGGGCGGACGCGAGATGGGTTACGGCCAGCCGATCATGATCAATGCCGGCGGCGCGAAACAGCTCATCGTCTGGACGCCACAGGCCGTCGTGTCGCTGAATCCCGAATCCGGCAAGGTCCACTGGCAGGAGCCGTTTCAAATCCGTTCCGGCCTGACGGTGGCGACTCCTGTCCTCGCGGGCAACCGGCTGTTCGTCTCCGCATTCTACAGTGGCCCGATGATGTTTGAACTCGACGCGAAGACGCCTGCTGCGCGCGTCACTTGGCGCGCCACGAGCAACAGCGAGATCAACACCGACGCGCTCCACGCGCTCATCTGCACGCCGGTGCTCGACGGCGATTACATCTACGGGATCTGCAGCTACGGCCAGTTCCGCTGCGTGGATGCGCGCAACGGCGAGCGCCTCTGGGAGACGATGGAGGTGACGAAGGAAAAGGCGCGCTGGGCCGCGGGCTTCATCGTGCGCAACGGCGGGCGCTACTTCATCAACAACGACCGCGGCGAACTGATGATCGCGAAGCTCTCGCCCAAGGGTTACGAGGAAATCTCCCGCACGAAATTGCTCAAGCCCACCACGCGCGGCGGCGGTCCGCGCCGCGAACTCGGCGCCGTCAACTGGTCGCATTCCGCCTACGCCAACCGCCACATCTTCGCGCGCAACGACGAGGAGATCGTCTGCGCTTCGCTGGAAAAGTGACGGCGCGCGGCACGTCCCGGGCCACAGCACGTTCGCAGTGAGTCGGTGTGGAGATTTTCAACGGCCCTTCTAGGTCGATGCCGCTGCGGGCCGGGACGTCCCGCGCTCCGTGGACGTACGCCGTCTGCCGGCTTTGCGCTTGTCTGGGACGCCGGCTCTGTTAGGAAGGCGCACGTGAACGCCGGCAATGCATTTCGTCTCGGTGTGCTCGGCTCGGGCAAAGGTTCGAACTTCGTAGCCGTCGCCGAGGCGTACCGGCGCGGGGAAGTGCCAGCGGAAGTGGCGATCGTCCTCAGCGATGTGGCCGATGCTGGAATTTTGGCGCGGGCGAAGGCGCTGGGGATTCCGGCGCGGCACATTGCGCCGGGGAAGTTCCGCACCAAGCTCGATGAGGAGGCGGAGGCGGCCTACATCGCCGCGTTGCGCGAGGCGCGCGTGGACCTGGTGGTGCTGGCAGGTTTCATGCGCATCCTCAAGGGCGAGTTCCTCCGCGAGTTCGCCGGGCGCGTGATCAACATCCACCCGTCGCTGCTGCCGTCGTTTCCCGGACTCGAAGCGTGGAGACAGGCGCTCGATTACGGCGTGAAGGTCACGGGTGTAACCGTCCACTTTGTAGATCAAGGCGTCGATACCGGCCCGATCATCGCGCAACAAATGGTGCCGGTGCTGGATAACGACACGGCGGAGAGTCTGCACGCGCGCATTCAGGAGGCGGAACACCATCTTTATCCGGCGGCGATTCGAGTGTTGGCGGAGGGGAAGATTCTCGTGAGCGGGCGTAAAACTTTGCAGCGCCACTGATGGGTGTGCAGACGTGCTATGCTGCCTTGGCTCAAAGTGTTGATCGGGTTGGGCGAGATTGCCGGCGATGTTTTGGCCCGTCGTGCCGAGGCAAGGTTGAGTCCCGAGGAGCGCGCAGCACTTGCCAAACGCAGACGGCGACAGCTTATCATCTGGATTCTCATCCTGATCACCGCCGTAGTTGCAGCGATGTTGATTTTGTGGGATTGGCGTCGTCGTACTCAGTAGCATTGATGAAAAAGCCGAAGAAAAAGTTGGCGTTGCCGCGCCGGACTTGGCAAATCAACCCGGTTACGCGCGTGAAGGATTCCGCGAAGAAGTATTCGCGGGGGCGCGTGAAGCAGGATTTGCAGAAGTCGAATGAAGAATAAACCGGTCCTCCGCCTCGGCCTGCCCAAGGGCAGCCTGCAGGACGCCACGCTCGAAAAGATGGCCAAGGCGGGGTTCAACATCTCCGTCAGCAGCCGTTCCTACGTGCCGTATGTCGATGACGAGGAGTTGAGCATCCGCCTCATCCGCGCGCAGGAAATCAGCCGCTACGTCGAACACGGCTACCTCGACGCGGGCATCACGGGGCACGATTGGATCATCGAGAACGGCTCGAAGGTTCACGAGGTCGGCGAGTTCATCTTCAGCAAAGTTTCGCGCCAGCCGACGCGCTGGGTGTTGTGCGTGCCCGAAACTTCGCCGGTGCAGTCGGTGAAGGACCTCAAGGGCAAACGCATCGCGACGGAAGTGGTGAACATCACCAAGCGGTACCTGCGCCAGCACAAGGTCAAGGCGGAGGTCGAATTCTCCTGGGGCGCAACCGAGGTGAAGGCACACGAACTGGTGGATGCGATCGTCGAAGTCACCGAGACCGGCTCATCGCTCCGCGCGAACAAGCTTAAGATCATTGACACGTTGCTGACGTCCACGCCGCGATTGATCGCGAATCACGACGCGTGGCACGACCGGCGCAAGCGCACCAAGATTGAAACGCTGGCGATGCTTCTGCGCGGG
>DATDFH010000372.1:0-16586 GCA_036522715.1 Verrucomicrobiia bacterium | reverse complement strand
TGGCCGGGCAATTTCGGCCTCGCGGTGATCGACACGCTCGTGACGCGGGTGCTGGCGCCCGCAGGCGCAGTCGGGTTTGCGTTGGCGGCGGAGGCGCGAGGTTGGGGCGCGTTGCCCGCAGTTGGAATTCCGGCGGGGCTGGCGGTCCTGCTGGGATTCGTGTTGCTCGACTTGGCCATCTACTTTCAGCACCGGCTCTTTCACGCGCTGCCGTGGCTGTGGCGGATGCATCGGGTGCATCATGCGGACCTGGATTTCGACGTGACGACGGGCGTGCGGTTCCATCCGGTCGAGATTGCCTTGTCCCTCGCGATCAAAGCCGCCGTGATTATCGCCGTGGGCGTGCCCGGGGTGAGCGTGCTGGTGTTCGAGGTCGTGCTCAGCGCCACGTCGCTCTTCAACCACACCGACCTCCGGCTGCCGGACGCGCTGGATCGCCGGCTCCGCTGGCTGGTGGTCACGCCGGACATGCACCGCGTGCATCACTCCATTCTGCGCCGGGAAACGGACAGCAACTTTGGCTTCAACCTTCCGTGGTGGGACCGCTTGTTCGCCACCTACCGCCACCAGCCCGAGGCGACGCACGAGAAGATGACCATCGGGATCGAACAATTCCGCGCGCCGCGGGAATTGCGTCTGGACCGGATGCTCACGCAGCCCTTCCGCAATGACAGCGATGGACAAACGCAGTAAGACGCGGATTATTTGCGGCAGAAGAGCGCGCTGCAAATCGCAGTTGCACTCCCCTTGCCCCGCTGAGTTAATCCCCGCGCGATGACCATCCTGAACGTGTCCCTGCGCCGGCCGCTCACGGTCGTCGTGCTGGTGATCGCCGTGGCGCTGGGCGCGTGGGTGGCGTTGCAGCGGATGACGCGCGACGTGTTCCCGCCGCTGGGCATCCCCACGATCTACGTCGCGCAACCCTACGGCGGGATGGACCCGGCGCAGATGGAGGGTTACCTCACCTACTACTACGAGTACCACTTCCTCTACATCACCGGCGTCGAACACGTGGAGTCCAAGTCGATCCAGGGCGCGAGCATCATCAAGCTCCAGTTCCATCCCGGCACCGACATGAGCTCGGCGATGAGCGAGACGGTTCAATACGTCAATCGCGCGCGCGCCTTCATGCCGCCGGGCACGGTGCCGCCGTTCGTGATGCGCTTCGATGCCGGCAGCGTCGCCGTCGGCTACCTCGTCTTCTCGACCGACAACCCCGGCCGCACCGTCGGCCAGATGCAGGACGCCGCGCTCAACATGGTGCGCCCGCTCTTCGCCACGCTGCCCGGCGTGTCGGCCCCGCCGCCCTTCGGTGGCAGCGCGCGCTCGATCCTCATCAACGTAAAGCCCGACCGGTTGCGCTCCTACGGCCTGTCACCTGACGACGTCGTGCAGGCCATGTCGCAGGCCAACCTCATCAGCCCGTCGGGCAACATGAATCTCGGCGACAAGTATCCCATCGTCCCCGTCAACGCCGTGGTGAAGAATATCAAGGACCTCGAAGCCACTCCGCTGCGAACCACCGCGAACGGCGCGGTGTTCCTCCGCGACGTGGCGACGGTCGAGGACGCGAGTGACATCGTGACCAGTTACGCGCTCGTGAACGGCAAGCGCACGGTCTATCTGCCCGTCACCAAGCGCGCCGACGCCTCGACGCTTTCGGTCGTCGAGCTGGTGAAGAAGAACCTGCCGAAGTTCAAGAGCGCCGTTCCCGACGACATCAAGGTCACCTACGAGTTCGATCAATCGCCCGTTGTGCGCCGCTCGATCCGCGATCTCGTGAAGGAAGGCTCCATCGGCGCCGTGCTGACGGGCATCATGGTGCTGCTGTTCCTGCGCGACTGGCGCAGCGCCTTCATCGTCGTGATCAACATTCCGCTCTCGCTGCTCGCCGCGACGTTCGCGCTGTGGATCAGCGGGCAGAACGTCAACCTGATGACGCTTGGCGGCCTCGCGCTGGCCGTCGGCATCCTCGTGGACGAAGCGACGGTGGCAGTGGAAAACATTCACACGCACCTCGCGCGCGGCGCTTCGCCCGCCCGCGCGGCGCTCGATGCCACGCGCGAGACGGCGTTGCCGCGCTTGCTCGCGATGCTTTGCATTCTCGCCGTGTTCATCCCGGCGTTCTTCATGCAAGGCGCGGCCAGGGCGCTGTTCATCCCGCTCGCGCTGGCTGTCGGCTTCTCGATGGTCGCGTCCTTCATCCTGTCGAGCACGCTGGTGCCGATCCTGAGCGTGTGGTTCCTCCGCGGGCACGGCGCGGAGGTCCACGAATCGTCGTTCACCGGGAAACTTCAATCCGCCTACGCCGCGTTCCTCCGCCCCATCGTCACCGCGCGCTGGCTCGTCGCGCTGGTTTACCTCGTTGTCGCGCTCGGCATCATTTGGTTCGTCGGCCGCAGGCTCGGCACGGAGATCTTCCCGACCGTCGAGTCCGGCCAGTTCGCGTTGCGCCTGCGCGCGCCCAGCGGCGCGAAGGTCGAGAACACCGAGCAACTCGCCCTCAAAGCCCTCGACCTCATTAAGCGCGAAGCCGGCACGGACAACGTCGCGCTTACGATGGGCCTCGTCGGTGTCCACGCGCCGAACTATCCGGTCAACCTCATCCACCTTTGGAACGGCGGCCCGGAGGAAGCGTGGCTCGCGATCCAGCTCAAGCCCGGCGCGCCCGTGAAGATTTCGCCCTTGAAGGAGAAGCTGCGCGCGCTCTTCGCCGCGGAGTTGCCCGATGTTCGCGTTTCGTTCGAGCCAAATGACATCGTCAGCCGCGTGATGAGTTTCGGTTCGCCCACGCCCATCGAGGTCGCAGTCAGCGGACCGAGCCTCGCGGTCAACAAGGAGTTTGCCGACAAGATTTACGAGAAGTTGAAGGAAATTCCCTCGCTGCGGGACGTGCACTACGCGCAGGCACTCGACTTCCCGACTGTGGATGTAACGGTGAACCGCGAGCGCGCCGGCCTGCTCGGCGTGAAGGTCGGCGACGTGACGCGCTCGCTCGTCGCCGCCACCACCTCGAGCCGCTTCACTGTGCCGCTCTATTGGGCCGATCCGAATTCCGGCGTCAGCTACAACCTCCAGGTCCAGATTCCGCAGACGCAGACGAAAACGATCGAGGACGTGAAAAACGTCCCGGTCGCCAACCGCGGCGGCGCGCCGGTGCTGTTGCGCAACGTGGCCAGCGTCGCGCCCGGCACCGCTGTCGGCCAATACGAGCGCTACAATATGTCCCGCGTCGTGAGCGTCACCGCGAACATCCAGACCGACCTCGGCAGCGTGATGCGCGAGCTGGCCAAGATCGAGGAGATCACCAACAACAAGCTGTGGCCCGCCAAAACCCGCGTGGACGTGCGCGGTCAGACTGTGCCGATGCAGCAACTCCTCGACGGCTTTCGCTCCGGCCTCGTCATCGCCGTCGTCGTGATCTTCCTGATGCTCGCCGCGAACTTCCAATCGTTGCGCCTCTCAGTGGCGGTCATCTCCACCGTGCCCGCCGTCATCGCCGGCGTGGTGCTCGTTCTCCGGCTCACCGGTACGACGTTGAACATCCAGTCCGCGATGGGCGCGATCATGGCCATCGGCGTCGCGGTGGCGAATGCGATTCTCTTGGTGACGTTCGCGGAGAAAACCAGGAGCGCGGGCGGCTCGCCCGCCGGTGCCGACGTTGTCGCCGCCGCCCTCGAAGGCGCGCGCAGCCGATTGCGCCCGATCCTGATGACCAGTTGCGCGATGATCGCCGGCATGATGCCACTCGCGCTCGGTTTGGGCGAAGGCGGCGACCAGACCGCGCCGCTCGGCCGCGCCGTGGTGGGCGGCCTCGCGCTCGCCACGGTGGCGACGTTGTTCGTGCTGCCGGGCGTGTTTGCCATCGTCGCGCGCAAACGCGTCCGCTCGCCTTCGCTCGATCCCGAAGACCCGGCGAGCGCGTACTACGCCGGTGAGACGAAATAGTCGGAAAAGCTTTATGAAAAGTTGCTCTTGGTTCTCTGCGCTGAATGCGGCGGGCGCGTCATTGTTCGCCATCGCCGCGATTTCATCCGCCGCCGACGTACCCAAGCCGGTCGAAGTCAAAGTCACCCGCCCCACGCGCGGCGAGATCGTCCGCTACGTCACGCTACCGGGGAGCGTGCGTGCCAACCAGATGGCGACGCTCTACGCGAAGGTGCCCGGCTACTTGAAATCCATCTCCGTGGACAAGGGCGACACCGTCAACGCCGGGCAACCGCTCGCCGAGATCGAGGTGCCTGAGTTGTCGGCCGACCTCGCCCGGCAGCGGGCCGAGCTGGCGCGCGCCGAAGCGGAGGTGAAGGTTGCGGCCATCGAATTCATGCGGCTCGACAAGGCGCAGAAAAAAGCGTCCGACCTGGTCACGCCGCTCGCGGTGGACGCCGCCGATGGCCGGCTGGCGGTCGCGAAGGCCAACGTGAACGTTGCCCGCTCCGCGCTCGAACGCACCGAGACGCTTCTTGGGTTCAGCAAACTCACGGCGCCGTTTGCCGGAGTGGTCACTGCGCGTTTCGTCGATCCGGGCGCGTTCATTCCCGCCGCCACCAGCGGCAGCGCGGCGTCGAGCGCGGCGGTGGTGACGTTGATGGATTTCAACATCGTGCGCGTGCAGGTGCCCGTGACCGAACTCGAAGCGCCGCTCGTTGCGCGCGGCCAGCCGGTGAAGGTCTCCGTTGAAGGTCTGCCAGGCCGGACGTTCGAAGGCATGGTCTCGCGTCTCGCCTTCGCGCTCGATGAGGCGACCAAGACGATGCTTGTGGAGGCCGACCTGCCGAATCCGAAACTCGAACTTCGCCCCGGCATGTACGCCACGGTGAAAGTCGGCGTGGAGAAACACACCGACGCGCTCACGATCCCCGTCGAGGCGCTCGTCATGGAGAAGGTCAACGCGTTTGCCTTCATCGCCGACGACGGCAAGGCGAAGAAGACCGCGATCAAGATCGGCTTCAATGACGGCGCGAAGGTCGAGGTGCTTGATGGGTTGAAGGGTGGCGAGGCGGTCATTCTTGTCGGCAAGGCGACGCTGGCGGATGGCGCGGCGGTGAATGCGATGGAGGCGCGGTGAGATTTACGATTTGCGATCTACGATTTGCGATTGCTGCGCTCGCGGTGGCGCTTCTGGGTTTGCCGGCAGTCGCGGCGGAAAGATCGGCGACGAATGCCAATCCCATCGACCTCGTCACGGCGTTGCGGCTGGCGGGCGCGCAGAATCTGGACGTGCAGATCGCACGCGAACGGGTGAAGGAGGCCAAGGCGCAGCACGAGCAGGCGCGGCTGCAATTCTTTCCGTGGCTCTCGCCCAGTGTCGGTTACAAGCGGCACGATGGGAACATCCAGGACGTCGCAGGAAACGTTTTCGACGCGAGCAAACAGTCCTACAACATCGGCGCGTCGCTCAACGCGCAGCTCGATCTCGGCGACGCGATCTACAAGTCGGTCGCGGCAAAACAACTCGCGCTCGCGGCAGAGGAAGCGGCTGAGGCGCGCCGGCAGGAGACGGTTTTCGCCGCGGCCGCTGGATATTTTGAACTCGCACGCGCGAAGGCGTCGGTCGGCGTGGCGCAGGAGGCGTTGCGCATCTCGCAGGATTACGCCGGACAGGTTCAACGCGCGGTCGAAGCGGGTATCGCGTTCAAGGGCGACTCGTTTCGCGCGCAGGTCCAGGTGGAGAAAAATCAAATCCTCGTCCGTCAGGCGCAGGAGCAACAGCGCGTTGCCGCCGCACGCCTCGCGCAAACGCTCCGCCTGCCGCCTGCGACGGAACTCGCGCCGGAAGACGCCGAACTCGGCCCGCTGATCTTTGTCGAAAGCAACATCGCGCTCGAATCGCTCGTCGTGCGCGCACTCGCCTCGCGACCCGAGCTGAAACAATTCAACGCGCAACGCCTGGCAGCCGAGAGCGCGAAGGACGGCACCACGACCGGCCCGTTGATTCCGACCGTCGGCGCGCAGGCGTTCTTCGGCGGCCTGGGCGGCGGGCGCAACGGCAGTACGGGCAATTTCGACGACACGCAGGATTACCTCTTCGGCCTGAGTTGGAAGATCGGTCCCGGCGGCATCGGTGACCGCGCGCGCATTCGCGCCGCGGAAGCGCGGCTGAAGGTCGGCGAGTTCGAATTCGAGAAGGCGCGTGATGAAGTCACCCGCCAGGTCGTCGAGGCGCAGACGCGGGTTCAGTCGCTCGCCGACCAGCTCGCGCTGGCGAAGCGCTCGCTCGGCACCGCGGAGCAATTGCTCAAACTCACTCGCGAGCGGAAGGAGTTCGGCGTGGGCGCCGTGCTGGAGAACATCCAGGCCGAACAGGAGTTGACCCGCGCGCGCAACGACTACCTCAGCGTGGTCGCCGATTTCAACAAGGCCCAGTTTGCATTGAAGCGGGCGGTGGGCGCCGAAGCAGCGGCGCGATAAATCATCGCGTCGTTCCGTTTCGCCGCCTCAAACGTTGAGCACGCGCCACTACCGGGGTCGTGAAGGCAGATCCAAGCTGCATCCCGGGGTGCGTCTCGGACAGATGTCCGTGAGGAGCGGCGGACCGGATGAAAGGCTGGTTGTCTGCCGCGGCGGCGGAGCGTATGATTGCCCCGCCGACACGATGAAACGCAACCAACTCCTCGACCTCTACTTCCTCGAAGCCCGCGCCAAGCTCATCGACATTGCCGCTTTCATGGATCGCGTGGACGGCGGGGAGGGCGAAGCTGACTTCCGCTACGACGCGTTCAAGCAGGCGCTCAAGGAACTCAACCGCGGCGACGCGGAGCGTGCGAAGGGCGTGCTGATGAGCTTGAGCGATCCGACGCCGGAGCCAATTCCCGTCGCGCCCGGCAAAGGCGCCATCGGCGCATGGCCCGCCGTGAAATGATCGGTTACGCGTCGCGCATTACGGAATACGCATGAGATACATCGAACCCCACGGACACATGGTCAGCCGCGTGACCGACGATTACCTAGACATGGTCACCGCCGGCTGCGCGTGCGTGTGCGAACCCGCCTTTTGGGCGGGCTACGACCGCGGCTCGGTCAACGGCTTCCACGATTACTTCTGCCAGCTCACCGACTACGAGCCGAAGCGCGCCGCCAAGTTCGGCCTCGCGCACTATTGCTGGCTGTGCATCAACCCCAAGGAGTCCGAGGACGTTGGCCTGGCGAAGGACGTCATCGGCATCATCCCGAAATTTCTCGACCGCTCCAACGTGCTTGGCATCGGCGAAATCGGGTTGAACAAGAACTCGCGCAACGAACTCAAGGTGCTCGAACTGCACGTGGACCTCGCCGCGCGGCACAACCAGCTCATCCTCGTCCACACGCCGCACCTCGAGGACAAGCACAAGGGCACTCGCCTGATCCTCGATGTGCTCAAGGCCGACAGCCGCATCAAGCCCGAGCGCGTGATCATCGACCACGTTGAGGAGCACACCGTGCAGATGGTGCTCGAACGCGGGCATTGGGCGGGCATGACGCTCTACCCCGAGACCAAGTGCACCGGCGCGCGCGCGGTGGACATCCTCGAACGCCACGGCCACGAAAGGCTGTGGATGAACAGCGCGTGCGATTGGGGCGTGAGCGTGCCGCTGGCGGTGCCGTATGCCGCACTTGAAATGAAAAGGCGCGGCTGGTCCGCCGAGAAGATTGACTCGGTGATCTACGGCAACCCGATCCGCTTCATGGGCCAGACGGAGAAGTTCAAGCTCCCCTGATTTCCCGCCACGGAAGCGCGGAGACACGGAGTTATTTTTCTCCGCACCTCTGCGCCTCTGTGTTTAGACTTTCCGTAGATGAAGCTCAGCCACGGCCTGCACCTCGCCTACTGCACCAACATCCACCGCGGCGAATCGTGGGCGCAGACGTTCGACACGCTCAAAAAATACACGCTCGCCGTGCGCGACCGCGTGGGGAAGGGCAAGCCTTACGCCATCGGCTTGCGACTCGGCGCGGATGCGGCGCGTGAACTCAGCGACCCTGCGACGTTGAAGAGCTTCCGCGCGTGGCTCGATCGCGAGAACTGCTACGTTTTCACAATCAACGGATTTCCCTATGGCAAGTTTCACGGCACGCGCGTCAAGGAGCAGGTCTATGCGCCCGATTGGACGACGCGCGAGCGGCTCGATTACACCAACCTGCTCTTCGACCTCCTCGCCGAGATGGTGCCCGCAGGTGTCGAAGGCAGCGTGAGTACGGTGCCGGTGTCGTTCAAGGGTTTCAAACTCGACGCCCGACAGGCGCGGGCGGCGCGGGAGAATCTCTGGCGCTGCGTGGATCACCTCGAACAGCTCTCACGCCGCACGAGCAAGAAACTCCACCTCGGCTTGGAGCCGGAGCCGTTGTGTTTCCTCGAAACGACCTACGAAGCCGTCGCCTTCTTCGAGCAACTCCGCGCCGACCGGCCGGGCGACCAAAGGCTCGATGAGCACCTTGGCATCAATTACGACTGCTGCCATCTCGGCGTGGAATACGAGTCGCCGGTCGAGGCGCTCTGCCGGTTGCGCGGCGCGAAGATCAAGCTCAGCAAGATTCACCTCAGCAACGCGCTCAAGGTCCGCCCGACGCCCGAAGTGCGCGCCGCCCTCAAGGCATTCGCCGACGACATCTATTTCCACCAGACCATCGAGCGCCGGCCCGACGGCGAGATCATCCGCTACACCGACCTCGACGAGGCGCTGGCAAGTTCGACGACGGAGTTCCCGCAAGGCTCACTCGAATGGCGGATTCATTTCCACATCCCGCTGCACAGCCGGCCCACGGCACTGTTCGATACAACGGCCGATCACCTCGTCGGCGTGCTCGACGAAGTGCGCAAGCAACCGCAGTCGTGTTCGCACTTCGAGATGGAGACTTACACGTGGGAAGTCATGCCCGCTGAATTGAAGAACCGCAACGTGGTGGACCAACTCGTCGCGGAATACGACTGGACACTGGCACGCTTCGCCGAACGGGGAATCGCGCGGGCCTGAGCGCGCGTCGCTTTCGCTTCCCTTGCCGGTGGCCTCCGTGTTTCATCTCGCCGCGAAAATGTCCGACGCGCCGAAACCCATGTCGAAACTGCGCGCGCTCCTTGTGCTGGGGCGCGTCTCCAACGTCCCCACGATCTGGTCCAATTGCCTCGCCGGCTGGCTGCTCGGCGGCGACGGCGACTGGCCCGTGTTCGGCTGGTTGTGCCTCGGCGCGACGCTCGTCTATCTGGGCGGCATGTATCTCAACGACGCATTCGACGCCGGCTTCGACCGCGAGTTCCGCCGCGAGCGGCCAATCCCATCCGGCGCAATCGATCCGGCGATCGTCTGGACGCTGGGTTTGCTCTGGCTCCTCGGCGGCTGCGCGGTACTGGCGATCGTCGTAGGGGCACCGCTGCTGTTGGTGTTGCTCCTCGTGACAACGGTGCTCGTGTACGACGCGGTGCACAAAGTGATCGCGTTCGCGCCGCTGCTGATGGCTGCGTGCCGGTTCTTCCTCTACCTGATCGCCGCCGCGACCGGCGGCTTCGGCGTCACGGGCATCGCGGTCTGGGCCGGCGGCGTGCTCGCCGCATACATCGTCGGGCTGGGCCATCTCGCGCGCCGCGAAAGCACGGGGACGGCGTTCGACTGCGCTCCGCTTGCGTTGCTCGCCGCGCCAGTGGTCCTCGCGGTGGTGGTCAACAACGACGAGTTCCGCGCGTCCGGCCTGGTCCTGAGCTTCCTGACAGGCGGCTGGATTCTCCTGAGTCTGCGCCACACGTTGACCAACCCGCAGCCGGACATCGGGCGCAGCGTCGGCGCGCTGCTCGCGGGAATTCCACTGATTGACCTGCTGGCGATCGGCTGGCAGACGCCGGAACTGGCGGCGGCGTTCCTCGGACTGTTCGGCGCGGCGTTGCTCGCGCAGCGGTTTGTGCCAGCCACGTAGGAAATGGTTTTCAGGTTGTCAGGTTTTCAAGTGCTGGCGCACCCAAGCGGGCCCCTTGAAAATTTGAAAACCCGATAACCCCATCCCCGTCACTCACCAACCACATGCACCACCACGGTCCGCCGATGCGGGTCGAGGCGGTGCTCCCAAAGATAAATTCCCTGCCACGTGCCGAGCAGAAGTTCGCCGCGCTGGAAGGGCACGTTGAGATTCACGGTCGTCAACGCGGTGCGCACGTGCGCGGGCATGTCGTCCTCACCTTCACTCGTGTGCCGGAAGAGCGCATCACCGTCGGGCGCGAGCCGGGCAAAAAAGCGTTCGAGGTCGCGGCGCACTTCGGGATCGGCGTTTTCCTGGATGAGCAGCGATGCCGACGTGTGGCGCACGAGCAGCGCGGCCACGCCGGATTGCAAGCCGCTTGTGCGGATCAACTCCGCAACTTCTCCGGTGAATTCGTAGAACCCGCGGCCGCGCGTCGCGATGACCAGCTCGTGGAACGACTGGCGGAGCATCGCAGCGGGGTCAGTTCGAGGCGTTGCCCTTGCCGTTGAGGATTTTCTCCAGATCGGCGTTCTTCGGGTGCCCGCCGGCGAGCGCCTTGTAGTAATGGAAGCGGGCCAGCTCGATCGACGGCGGCTGCGCGGTGGCATAGACGACCGCGAGATTGTGGTGCGCGCTGGAGTAATCGGGTGAAAGCTGTACGGCCTTGCGCAAGGCGGTTTCGGCCGGCGCACGCAGCCCCTTCTGGCTCAGTGCGATGCCGAGGTAGTTCTGCGTCTCGGGATTGTTCGGCTCAAGCGACGCCGCGCGGCTCAGAAAATTGAGCGCCTCGTCGAACTGGTTGAGGCGAAACTTCGTGATGCCCATCAATGAAAGGCTGTAGGCGTCGCCCGGCGCCTCGACCAGCGCGCGCGTGAGGGTGTCCTGCGCCTCGGTCAACCGGGCCTGTTCGAGCTGGATGGCGGCGAGGTTGGCCAGCGTATAGACGTTGCGGTTGTCCATCTGCACGGCCTGCTGGTAAAGCTTCTCGGCGTCGCCCAGCCGCCGCTCGTTGAAGGCGCGCTCGGCCTGCGACACCAGCGTGGCCGCGCCGCCGGGCAACATGCGCGACGACGTTCGCGCTGCGGCCGGGTCCACCGACTTGATCGTCTCGGGAGTCTTGAACAGAACCAGTTCGTCGGCCGTGTAGGGCACGGGGCGCGCCTCCAGAATTTCCAGCCGCGCGCGCAACACTTCGAGGCGGTTGCTGATCTGGACAGCGTCCGGTGCGGGCGCAGGCACGGATTTGGCCGGGGCAACCGCCGGCCGCTCGGACGGCGCGAGGGCGGAATTGAGCGCGTACTGGGCAACCTTCGCGACGAGCGCGGATTTTTCCTTCTGCAACTGTTCGAGCGACGACGACGCGTCGGCCGCGGTCTTCCGGCTCTCGGTGAGGTCCCGCTCCAGCGAAGCGATCTTGTCGTTGAGCGCGCGGGACTCGGTGATGCTCGGAGTTGCCGCGGTGGCGGGCGCGGTCGGCGCGGCCGGTTTGGCGTTGAGTTCACGAAGGCGGTCTTCGAGCGTGCCCTTCTCCTGCATGAGCGTTTCGATGCGCGCGTTCTTGACCGTCAACATCGTCTTCGCATCGGTCAATTGCTTGGCGAGGTCGCCCGCGGCGGTGGTCAGGCCGGTGTTGAGTCTGAGTTCGGCCACTTCCTTTTTGAGCGACTGGTTTTCCGCCCGCAACTGCGCCGTGTCGGGATTGCTCTGAAGCCGCACCTGCAAAGCCTGGTTGTCCTTCTGCAACGACGCGATGATGCCCGCCTGCTGCGCGAGCTTGGTCGTGGAATCCGCCAGCGCGCTGCGGACCTGCTCCAGCACCGCGGGGTCGGCGGCGCGCGCAGAACGATCCTTTTCCTGCGCGAGGCTGACTTTGAGGATTTCGTTTTCCTTCTGGAGGATGCGGATGCGGTCGTTGGCCTTGGCGAGTTCCTTCGGATCGGCGGCGGCGGGTTGGGCGCCCAGCGCTTCGCGCAACTTCGCTTCGAGGTTCGCCCTCTCGCCCTGGAGCCGGCGGATTTCCACCGCAAACGGCTCAGTCAGCCTATCGACGTCGATTGTTTGAGCCGGAGTCGATCGAGGGACTGCGACGGCTGGGGCCGGGGCGGTTGGAACCGTCGGCGCAGCAGGCTGAGGCGGCGGTGCCGGAGCTTGCGCTTGAATGGAGCCAATTTTCTCCGCGAGGTAACGGAGCCGGAACGCCACCACTTTGTCATTCCAGTTCGGATATGCGGTCTGAAATCGTTTGAGGGCCGTTTCGGCCTCGGTGAATTTCGCGAGAGCGGACTCCGGCTGCCGGCTGTCGAGCAGCACATCGCCCTGCTGGATGAGCGAATAGATGCGGACGTATTGGTCGTCGAGGCTCTGCGCGGACGCGGCGAACGCGAACGCCACGCACAGTCCAACGATCCAAACAGTCGGCTTCATAAGGCGTGCAGTGTAGCCTGCCGCGCGCGCGGTTGGCAATGCGTTAACTCAGCCCATTGGGCAGGCCACCGTTACCGCGCCGCCGATTTCACGCCCGGGAGCGCTGCCGCGAAACCGGCCTTGGTCCGCCGCAACTCCTGCACAGTCGCCTCGCGGAATTGCTTCAACGTCGTCGCGTGTTTCGCGTCGAGCGCGAGGTTGGTGAGTTCCTCGGGATCGGCCTGGAGGTCGTAGAGTTCCTCGATCTCGCCCGCGACAAGCGTGCGGATGTATTTGAGGTGGCCTTGGGTCAGCAGCACATACCACGCGACGCCGTTGTGGTAGAGATGCCCATCGGCGGGAATGCGGTCGGTGTCCGCGCCGAAGCGATCGCCGGTGAAGGGCATCATCGTCGCGTGCGGCCACGGCGCGTCCGGCTTTTTCAGCAAGGGCGAGAGGTCGTGGCCGTGCATCTCCCACGGCAGCTTGAGCCCGGCGAAACTGAAAATCGTCGGCACCAGATCGACTCCGCCGACCGGAGCGTGGCAGACCTTGCCCTCGGGAATGTTGCCGGGCATCGAGATGATCAGCGGCGAGCGGATGTTCGCGTCATAAGGCGCGAGCTTGTGCCGGAAACCGTGCTGGCCCCACGCGAAGCCTTGATCGGAAGTGAAGATCACAAGCGTGTTCTTCAACTGGCCGGATTCCTCGAGCGCGGCGAGCACTTTGCCGATGCCTTCATCGAGCGCCTTCACGGCCTGATTGTATTGGCGGACCCAGTCCGAGAGCGTGCGGCCTTTGCCGGTGCTCTCATCATCGCCGACTTGTTTGCCCTGTTCGCCGCGGCGGAGGATGGGCTCGCCGTTCAAGCCGGGCGCCCACGTGTTGATCTTCTGCATGTAATCCGGCTTGCCGGGGCGCGGCGGGTAAATGTCCGCGGGAGTCGGCACTTTCGCGCCCGGGTAATCCTCCTTGTGCCGGTCGGCCGGCGTATAGGGCGAATGCACTCCGCCGTAGCAAAGCCAGAGGTACCACGGCTTGCCCGCGTCGCGATGGCCGCCGCGAATGTAGTCAACCGCCCACTGCGTGTAGTTGTCGGTCGAGTAACCCTTGGTGAGCTTGGTCTCGCTGCCGTTGAAGGTGAGCAACTGGTCGTAATAATAATTACCCGCGTTCTCCGGATACTTCGGGCGGTTCCACACGATCTGGTAATCCCAATCGCGGCCGAAGCCCGTGTCGGTGCCCGTGTGCCACTTGCCGATCTGCGCGGTCTGATAGCCCTGCTTGCGAAACTCCGCCGGCCAGAAACGGCACCGCGCCGGGTCATATTCGCAGCCGGGATATTTGCCCTCCATGCGCATCGTCTGGACGCCGAATTGGTGAAGGCCCGTGAGCATCGTGGCGCGCGAAGGCATGCACCACGTGCCGATGTAAGCATGCGTGAAGCGAACTCCGCGCGTGGCCAACCGGTCAATGTTCGGAGTGCGCACCCACGAATCGGCGCCCTCGTAACACGACACCGTGCGATACGAGTGATCGTCAGTGTAGATGAAGAGGATGTTCGGACGCTTGGTGTCCGCGGCGGCAACGGTCAGCGCGAAGGCAAACAGGCAGGCAAATCCGTAGGCGAGGGCGCGTATTTTCATGGCGGCATCACTTCTTAAACGCCACGTGGTCCCGGCGTCCGGCGCCTTCGAGGAAGGCGATCAGATCCAGAACATCGTCCTTGCTCAAGGTGTTCACGAGGCCCTCGGGCATCGGCGAGAGCTTGGAAAAGCTGCGCTGGGCGATGTCGGATTTCTTCACGGTGACCTTTGCGTCGGGCTGAAGCTGGTTTGGCACGAGCACTAGCACTTCGGGCGTCTCGTCCACGAGGCGGCCCGTCACGTCGTCGCCGTTCTTGAGCACGACGATGGTATTCTGGAACTGCTCCGACACGACCTTCGACGGTTCGAGGATCGAGTCGAGGATGTCACGCGAGCTGTAGCGCGCGGAGAGGCCGGTGAGTTCGGGGCCGATGCCGCCGCCCTCGTTGCCCATCTTGTGGCAGAGGAGACACTGCGCGTCCACAAACGCCTGCCGGCCCTTGGCGTAGTCGCGGCCACTCTTCACCTGATCGAGCGACGCCGCCAAGTCCGCCGTCTTCCACTCCTTCACGAACGCGCGCTGCTTCGGCGCGGGGAACGTGTTCTTCGCCGCCGTGGCCGGGCCGGCACTGCGTACGGAGATAAGGCTCGCGAGTTTCGTCTTCTCCAGTTCGGTCAGAGTGGCGGTGGCGTCGTCGCGCATCTTGTCGAGCTGTTTGCGGAAGCTGTTGCCGTCGGAGTAATCGCGGCCCGCGTCGGTGAACCACTTCACCGTCAAGGCCTCGTGTTTCGCGGCGGGGTTCGGGTAGCTGTTCAGCGCGGTGAAATAGCGCGTGCGCAATTCAGGCGTCCAGCCGGTCGCGAGCGTGCGCAGATGGAACAGATAGCAGAACGCCTGCTCCTGCGTCGGCGCGGCGGCGAGGAGGGCCATCCCCTTCTCGGCCGTGCCCGGCGCTTCGAGGAAGACGAGCAACTGCACCAACTCGCGGTTCAAGTTGTAGCTCTTCGCAGGAAATTGCGGGCTGAGTTTGTCCACGCCCATCTTCGCCACTTCGGCGGAGGGTTTGCCGTTGCGCGCGAAGCTCAGGCCGATCACGCGGAGCTTCTCCAACTGCTTCTCCTCAGGAAGCGACGACAGCGGCCACTTGGCGAGCGCTTTCAGGCAATCGTCCTGCGCTTCCTTGCCGCCGACGCGCGCGAGCGCGAGCAGCGCGGTGAGGCCACCGTTGACGCTCTTCTCGTCGAGCGCGCGCTGCTTCCATTGCGCAACGGGTTGCGCTTCGAGCGCAATGCGCGCGGCGTAACGGATCGCGCGGTCGTCGCTGTTGAGATGCGGCCAGACAAAATCCACGGCCTTCGCGTCCACTTTGCCGTGGAAGGCTTCGAGCGAGTGGCGGAGTTTGCGCGCGTCGGCGCCGGCGGTGTCGATGAGCGTCGCGGGCGCAGTGCTTTCCCTGCCCATGTAGGTCACGCGATAAAGACCAGCCTGTGTGCCCCGGCCGCCGACGGTGAAATAGAGCGCACCATCGTTGCCGACGACGAGATCGGTGACGTTGAGCGGGCGCTTTTCCTCGCCGGGCTTCGCGAGGCCAAGCGGGCACACGAGATTTTCCATCGTGGCGGTATAGCTCGCGCCGTTGGGCGTGAGATGCACGGCGATCACGCGGCCATAGGTCCAGTCGAGAACGTAGTAGGCGCGCTGGTATTTCGCCGGGAACTTTGCGCCGTAGCCGAACTTCGTGCCCGTCGGGCAGCCGACACCCACGTCGAGAATCGGCGGCGTGCTGTCGGGATAGTAGCTGGGCCATTTCGCCGAGCCGGAACGCCAGCCCGCGTCCGCGCCGCTGGGCATGTGATAGACGCGCGTGGGCCGATACCAGTGCGTGCCCCATTCCCATTCCATGTCCGAATCGTAGGCGAACACCTCGCCGTCGCGGTTGAAGTCAAAGCCGTATTGGTTGCGGAAACCGGCGCAGAACAGCTCCCACTTCTTGCCATCGGGCGAGACGCGATAGATGTGGCCGCCGGGCGCGAGGATGCCGGTGGCGTGGCCGTTGGCGTCCCACTGGCGCGGGAGCACGTGGTCCTCGGCGTAATTCTTGTGCGGCGAACCCGGCGCGATGTCGCTGACGAGCTTGGTGTGGTTGCCCGCCATCACATAAAGATTCCCATCAGGCCCCGGTTGGACGTAGTGCGGCCCGTGCTCGCCGCCGCCGGGGATTTCCCTGAGCAGCTCGATGTCCGCAAACTGGCCGTTGCCGCTGGTGTCGCGCAGACGGTAGAGGCCGCTGGCGAACTTGGTGGAGTATTTGTTCACCACGGCGAAGATCGAGCCTTGGTGAAAGGAAATTCCCTGCGCGTCGTAGAAACTCTTCGCGAACAACTCGCGCTTCGCGACCTTGCCCTTCGCATCAACCGTGACGCGCAGGAGACCGCGCTGTTCCTCCTCGGCGGCGTTGCCGGCCTTGGGCCATTGCGGGCTGAGGATGAGCCGGCCCTTGTCGTCCTTGGTCATCGCGACCCACGAACCTTCCTCGGGCGTGGCGCTGGCGATAAGTTCGACCTTGAAGCCGGGCAACGTGTAAAGCGCCTCGGCGGGCGTGGCCCCGCCGCCTTTGTTGGCCCGACGCGAACCCTTGCCGCTGCTTTTCACGCCCGCGAGCACATTGCCCC
>DATDFH010000371.1:0-2244 GCA_036522715.1 Verrucomicrobiia bacterium | reverse complement strand
GAAACTGAAGAATTTCTTCACTGTCTTGGGTAAGCTGAATCGTCACGCAACGAAGTCTGACGACTCCCGCCGCCGGTAACATTTTGCCGTGAGTCAACACGGCGCGTCAGATCACCGTCCCGTGCGGAATCATCGCATTCTTGGGCACGACGACGACGCCGTCCCGGATGAAGTAAAGCGGATGGTCCAGGTTCTCCGCCTTGCCGTTGGGCGAAATGACGACGTTGTTTCCGATGCGCGCGTTCTTATCAATGATTGCGTTCTCAATTTTGCAGCCAGCGCCGATGCCGATGCGCGGTTTGCCGGCGCGCTCATGCTCGGAGATGGACTCGGCGGACTCGTAATAGTCGCAGCCCAGGCTCACAACCCGATGCAATTGTGTGCCTGCGCCGACCAGGGTGCGCAGGCCGATGATGCTGTGGGAGATCTTCGAGGGGTTGATGATGCAGCCGTCGGTGACCAGAGCATGGTCAATCTGTGCGCCGTTCAGTTTTGAACCGGGCAGGAAACGCGGGCGGCTGAAGATGGGTGCGCTCATGTCGAAGAAGTTGAAGCGCGGCAGTTCGGACACGAGGTCGAGGTTCGCCTCGAAGAACGAACGGATTGTCCCGATGTCCTCCCAGTAGCCTTGATAGACGTAGGAGTAAACTTTGTGCGTCGTGATCGCCTTGGGGATGATGTGCTTGCCGAAATCGGTGAACGTGTTGTCCAGCAGCGCGCGGATGACGTCGCGGTTGAAGACGTAGATACCCATCGAGGCCAGGAACAATTCGCGTCCGCCGCTGATGCCGAGTTTGGAATACCAGTCCGGTGGCAGGTGCAGCGAGTCCAGCACGGCCGACTCCTTGGGCTTTTCGACGAAGCGGGTGATGCACCGCTCCTCGTTGATTTGCATGATGCCCAGCGACTGCGCTTCGTTGCGGCCTACGGGGATGGTGGCGATGGTGATGTCGGCCTCCGTTTCGACGTGCTGGGCGACGACGGCCTTGAAATCCATCCGGTACAACTGGTCGCCGCTGAGAATGAGGAGGTATTCGAAGTCGTGGTTCAGGAAGTTGATGAGATTTTTCCGTACCGCGTCCGCCGTGCCTTCATACCAGGAGGCGTCGGTGAGGGTTTGTTGCGCCGCGAGGATTTCGACGAAGCCGCCGGTGAACTGGTCGAACTTGTAGGACTGCGAGATGTGCCGGTGCAGCGAGGTCGAGTTGAATTGGGTGAGGAGGTAGATGCGACGGAAGCCCGAGTTGATGCAGTTGGATATCGGGATGTCCACGATGCGGTACTTGCCACCGAGCGGCACGGCGGGCTTGGCGCGTTCCTTGGTCAACGGGAAGAGCCGGGAGCCTTGGCCGCCACCCATGATGACACAAAGCACGTTGCTCGTGTTGGTGGATTGGCGTCCGGTGCGTGACATAGATGCTTTGAGCGTTTGGGTCGCTTCGCTGGCCCACTTATACCCGCGTCGCCGGGGGGGCTGCAAGTGGCAACCGGTGGACGGCTCAACTTTTTCCAATGCTACCGAATGAAGTTCAGTGCACGTTCACTTCGCCTTGAACCGGTGCATTTGCGCGCGTTTAAGCTCGCGGTCGGAATCGCGGCGCTTGAGGTCTTCACGTTTGTCGTATTGGGCCTTGCCCTTCCCAACGCCGAGCGAAACCTTGACCTTCCCATTCTTCCAATAAAGCGACAGCGGCACCAGCGCATTACCTTTCACCGATGCGAGGCTGAAGAGTTTGCGGATTTCAGATTTGTGCAGCAGCAGTTTGCGCGTGGCCTTCGGCTGATGGTTTTGGAGGTTGCCATGCGAGTACTCCTCGATGTGCGCGTTGTGCAGGAAGACCTCTTCATTATCAACGAGCGCATAAGCGTCGGCGATCTGCCCTTTGCCCGCGCGCAGGGCCTTGACTTCCGTGCCCCGCAACACGATCCCGGCCTCGAAGGTTTCGAGGATGTGATAATCCCGTCGCGCTTTCGGATTGGTGACGATGTCGGCCATAACGATGTTGGAGATCAGGCGCTGGTTTGTTGGCGCACGCCAGAGCGCCGGCTCCAACAAAACAGCCAGAGGGTCGCCCCTCCGGCTGTGCGCAATCAAGTTCTTTGGCGTCGGTCAGTGTTTGCGGCGCTTTTTCGGTGTGGGGCGGGTCACGGCCTCCAACTCAGGCAGTTCCCACCCGATCTTTTCCTCGAGGATTTCGCGCAGCGCAATGTCCGCCGCGCCGAAATCCTCGAGGAAAAGATCGG
>DATDFH010000370.1:0-5292 GCA_036522715.1 Verrucomicrobiia bacterium | reverse complement strand
GCGCGTATTTGTTGCGGCTCGACCAGCCGGCCATGAAGACGCTCAGTTCCGTCGCCGAACCGACGGCGAAGAAGAAGAGCACGCCGGCATCGAGATCGAGCGCGGTCATGTTGCGGCCGATCGGGAGCACCGCGTAGGCGAGCAGCACCGGGATAACAAGCGCGATCGGCGCGAGGAAGTGCACGACCTTGTCGGCGTTGCGCGGGACGATGTCCTCCTTGATGAGCGCCTTGATGCCGTCGGCAATGAACTGGCCGAACCCGAAGAGCCGCAGCTTCGTGAACGGCAGCCCGACGCGGTTCGGACCGTAACGATTTTGGATTCGCCCGAGCGCCTTGCGCTCAATGACCGTCACGATGCCGAAGAGCAGCGCGAACGTGCCGATGATGGCCGCAATCGAGATGAGCGCCGATGCGATCGGCACAAGCGGTTCGGGAAGAACTCTTGCCAGCCAGCCGACGATGGCTTGTTTGACGACAACTGGAAGCTGGTCGAACACCTCGGCGCTCATGCGGGATTGGTCTTCGGCGCAGGAGCGGGTGGTGGTGTTGCCGCTGGTTCAGGTTTTGGTGCCGCCGCGGCCTTGGCCTTTGCTTCAGCATCGGCCCTGGCCTTTTCCTCGGCCTTTTTCTTTTCCTCGGCGCGCTTGGCGTCGATCTCGGCGGCTTCGGTCAGGTGGATTTTGCGGTAGTGGTCGTTGGACTTCGCGAGCTGATCGCGGTTGAAGAGGAGACCGCCGAAGCGGTTGTCGGTGCTCAACTCGAACTCGGTGTCCATCTTGATCGCCTCGAACGGGCAGACCTCGACGCAAATCTGGCAGCTCATGCAAACCGAGATGTCGATGTCGAAAACCGCCGGGTAAAACTGCGGCTTGCCCAAGTGGTCGGGCTTCTTGTCCTTGCTCTTCTCGATGTAGATGCACTGCGGCGGACATTCCTTCTCGCAAATCTGGCAGGCAACGCAACGCATCCCGGCGAGCGGATCATTGCCGTCGAAGACGAGGAAGGGAAACTGGCGCGCGTTCTCGGCGAGCGGCTCGCGTTCCTCGGGATATTGGACGGTGGTCAGGCGCTCGTTGGAAACGTAGCTGCCGGCGAAATTCTTCGCCGTCTCGACCATGCCTTTGAGGATGCCGGTGCCGAGCATAATCATTTTCGGACCAGGCGTTCTTCGGGTTTCGGGACCGCTTCGTATTTCCTGAAGCTGCTCCCGATCATCCGGCAGAATTCCGCAACCTGCGCTTCCGAAACTCGGCGAGATAAATAAAGGGGATTTTTCCAGGCATCAAACCATTCCAGCAAAATTCTTCCGTCCTGGTAGGCCAAAAAATGATCGCAAATCTCCGCGTCAGCAAAATCCCTGACGATCCCGGCCAGTTCGCGGGCGACCTCCGGGGAAAACGCGACGTGAAACCGCTCCGGCCACGGCCACCGGTCGCCAGCGTGGACCTTGCACGTCGCGAGCCCGGCATGGTCGTCGAGGAAGTCGCGGATGTCCGGCGCGAGCGCCGTGGCTTCGAAATAGAGGACCGAGCGCGACGGGAGGATGAGCGGCACGTGCTGGAAAAACTTCACGCTGTCGCGGGTGGGCGCGACTTCCCACCCCGCGTCGGAGCCCAACACCATGCCGTCGAACTCCTCCACCGTCAGTCCGCCGAAAAATCTTCGCAAGACGCCCATAACGGCCTCTCGCTTTACCGGTCCACCTCGCCGAGCACGATGTCAACACTGCCGAGGATGACGACCACGTCCGCGACCGGCCGGCCGAGGCACATGTCCTCGAGGATGGTAAGGTTGATGAAGCTCGGCGGGCGGACGCGGTAACGATACGGATTCGGGCCGCCGTCGCTGATGAGGTAGAAGCCGAGTTCGCCCTTGGGCGCCTCAATGCGGCCATAGGCTTCGCCGGCCTTGGGCTTGAACGCGCGCAGTTTCGCCTTGGGATCCACGATTGGGCCGACGGGGATGTCGCGCAGTGCCGGCTCCAGAATTTTCAACGACTCGCGCATTTCCAGGATGCGGATCATGTAACGGTCGTAAACGTCGCCGTGATCGCCGAGCGGCACGCGGAACTTGAAGCGGTCGTAGATGCCGTATTTATCCACCTTGCGGATGTCGTAATCGACGCCGCTGGCGCGGAGCATCGGGCCGGTGATGCTGGCGTTGATGGCGAGTTCGCGAGTGAGCTTGCCGACGCCCTGCGTGCGGGCCATGAGGATTTCGTTGCCGGACAGCAACGCCTCGAACTCGTCGAGGAAGCGCGAATAGTTGGTGACGACTTGCTTCGCGCCTTCGAGCCAGCCCACTGGCAAATCTACGCGGCAGCCGCCAAAGCGCATGTAGTTGCACATCATCCGCGCACCGGTGAGCGACTCAAACAGGTCGAGAACTTTTTCACGCTCGCGGAACGCGTACATCAGCGGCGTGCCCAGCGCGCCCATGTCCTGCAGGAGGAAACCCGCAAGGCAGGTGTGATTGAGCAGGCGCGTCAGCTCGGCGGTGATGATGCGGATGTATTCGGCGCGCTCGGGAACTTGCAGGCCGGCGAGCTTCTCCACGCTCAGCGCGTAAGCCCAGTTGTTCGTGAGCGAGCAGAAGTAATCCAGCCGGTCGGTGTAGGGCATCGAGCCGAGGTAGGTGACGTTCTCGGCGATCTTCTCGTGGTTGCGGTGGAGGTAACCGAAGACTGGCTTGAGCTTCACGACCGTCTCGCCGTCGAGGACCACATCCATGCGGAACACGCCGTGGGTGGATGGGTGTTGCGGCCCCATCGAGACTTCGAGCAGATCGCCCTCAAGCGGCGAGCCGTCCGGGGCGGTTTTGGGGACGACCTCGTAGTTGCGGGACGAAGCCTGTTCTGCCGTGGGGAAAATGTCGGTTGGCGCGCTCAAATCGTCGCCTCCTCGGCGCGACGCGCCTTCGCCTTTTCCAGCACGTCGTCGTGCGGCGTTGGCTCGTATTCGTAATCGTCCGGCTCGACGTAATCCTTGCGCATCGGGAAATCCTTGAAACCATCCCACATGAGGATGCGCCGCAAGTCGGGATGGCCGTCGAAGATGATGCCGTAAAGGTCGAATGCCTCACGCTCCTGAAATTCCGCGCCGCGCCAGAGCGGCGTGAGCGATGGCACATGAACCTGGTCAGTGCGGTTCGCGGTGCGAAGGCGCATAACAACCGGGCCGTGCTTCAACGCCATCGAGTAAAGGTGATATACCACTTCGAGGTAGCCGGGGCGCTTGGTCTTCCTCACTTCCTCCACTTCCTTCTCCACGCCGTCCACGAGCTTTTTGATCTTCACCTTCTCGGAGAGTTCGGCCTCGGGCCAGTCCACGCCGGTGACGTTGGAACAATAGTCGAGGCAAAGCTGCGGATCATCGCGGAGAAATTTCGCGACAGCGAACGCGTACTCGTTGTCCATGAGCAGTGAGTGCTGCGCGCTGGAAGCGTCGTTGCGGACGATTACCAGCTTCGCGCCGGGAACGGCGGCTTCGGCGCGCGATTTGATCTGCTCCAACGTTTCCATTTCAATTCCTCAGCCACGCACGACCACCGCCGGCTTCCACACATTCGGATTACTCGGCGGCACGAGATCATGTTCACCAAACTCCGGGACCGGAAACTCGCTCGGCGCATCCGGGTCGAAATGCCGCGCGCGATTCGGCCCGGTGAGCTTTTGCTCATCGATCTTGCGCTGCAACGTCATGAACGCGTGGATCAGCGCCTCGGGCCGTGGCGGGCAGCCGGGGATGTGCACGTCCACCGGGATGTAGCGGTCGATCCCCTTGAGCACGTTGTAGCCCTGCTTGAACGGCCCACCCGAGATCGCACACGCGCCCATCGCGATGACGTATTTCGGCTCGGGCATCTGGTTGTAGAGGCGCACGACCTGCGGGGCCATCTTCTTGGTCACCGTTCCCGCGACGATCATGAGGTCGGCCTGGCGCGGCGAGGGGCGGAACACTTCCGCGCCGAAGCGGGCGAGATCGTAGCGCGCCATGCTGGCGGAGATCATTTCGATGGCGCAGCAGGCCAGCCCAAACGAGAGCGGCCACACGGAATTGCGCCGGCCCCAGTTGTAAAGCTCCTCGAGCTTCACGACGTAGATGCCCTGCTTCTGCAATTCGCTGCGCAAACCTTCGTCAGTGTTCATCAAATCAAACGTAATCGCATCGGGCCGATCACGCATTACTCCTTACTCGTTTCGGGGCGTAAGGAGTGACGAATAATGCGTAATCGGGAATCCGTAATCCGCCCTCACTACTTCCACGTCAACACGCCTTTCTTCCACGCCCACACGAGACCTTCGGCGAGCAGAAACAGAAAAACCATCATCGCCACGAACGCCCCGACCGACAGCCCGCCGAACGCCACCGCGAACGGCAGGAGGAAAATCGTCTCCACGTCGAAGATCAGGAAGAGGATGCCGTAGAGGTAATACTCCGCCTTGAATTGCACCCACGCGTCGCCCTTGGATTCGAGGCCGCACTCGTAGATCGCATTCTTGGTCAGGCCGGGTTTGTTCGGAGAAAATTTCCTCGCCCACAGCCAGGCCAGAAGCAACGGCCCCAGCGCGAAGCCCGCGGCGGCCACAAAAAACACGGAGATGAATTGCGCGAAAGACGGCTCGGTCGTCATGACTCAGTTGCGGTGCGGTGCATGGCGGCGCAGGCCGACTTCATGCGCGATGTCGTCGAACTCCTCGTGGCTGACTTCGTGGAGCTGCTTGCCCTTCTGCTGGAGCTTCTCGTTGATCTTGATCGCCTTTTCGGTCATCTCCTCGTGAGTTTCCTTCGAGCCGCCGGCGAGAACGAAGTTATGGCCCGTCGTCACGCGCTTGTGGCCATCATTGTCCAGCCCGACGCCGAGCATCATCGCTTTCGACGGCTTCTTTGTTTTCTTCGGAACGTGCGCCACGCGCACAAGCTAAGGGTCGAGGTCCAAAGTTCAAGATTCAAAGTTGTGCGCCGCTTGCGGATTTTTCCTTGGTTGCCGGCCAGCGTTCCTCGCGTTGCTCACGTCGGCACGCCGGGAACGGTTTGCGGCACGCCGTTCTGCGCGGCACCGAGACTGAGGAGGAAGGGCGCGGCGCTCGCGGCCCATTGTTCGGCGCTCGGAAAGCTGCTGGCCGAACCGGCCCAGCAACTGCGCAGCATCTCCGTTTTGATGATCCCAGGATTGAGCGCCACTGCGCCTACACCCGACGGCAGCTCCTGGGCCAGCGCCTGCGTGAGTCCTTCGATGCCCCACTTCGTCGCGCAATACGGCGCCACCTCGGCGTCCACCGCGCGGCCCC
>DATDFH010000369.1:0-2221 GCA_036522715.1 Verrucomicrobiia bacterium | reverse complement strand
CACAAGGAGTTTGCCGACGCGAAG
Source organism: Verrucomicrobiia bacterium (assembly GCA_036522715.1). Taxonomy (GTDB): domain Bacteria; phylum Verrucomicrobiota; class Verrucomicrobiia; order Limisphaerales; family JACQFS01; genus DATDFH01. The sequence goes on along the minus strand of DATDFH010000369.1, from coordinate 2,197 downwards.
CCCGGCACGAAGGTCGGCAGCAGCATCGGCATGAGCGTCACGCGCTTCTACGCCGAACATCCGGAGTATCGCATCAAGCCCGGCTCGTTGCGCGGCGCGGACCTCGTGCAAAACTGGGCCGTGCCCGAGGTGCGCGAGCAAAAGTTTGCGCTCATCAAAGAGCTTGCTCAGAACTACGACCTCGACGGTCTCGAACTGGACTTCTTGCGTTTCTACAGTTTTTTCCGGCCCGACGAATCGACGCGCGAACAACGCTGCGCGATCATGACCGGCTTCGTGCGGCAGGTGCGCGAACTTCTCGACCGCACCGCGCAAGGTGGCCGTCGCCGCTGGCTGTGCGCGCGTGTGCCATGTTATCTCCCCACGCTCGATTTGCTCGGCCTGGAACTGCGTGCGCTCGTCGATGCCGGCCTCGACATGGTCAACGCCTCTGCGCACTACTTCACCACGCAGCAGCACGATCTCGCCGCAATCCGCAAACTCGTGCCGGACGCAACGCTCCATTTCGAGATGTGCCACTCGACGTGGAACGGCCCGAAACTAACCGAGGGCTACGACGTGTTTCCCTTCCGCCGCGCGACGCCGGAGCAATTGCAAACCGCCGCGCATCTCGCCTACGCACGCGGCGCGGACGGCATCAGCCTGTTCAACTTCGCTTACTATCGCGAGCACGGGGGCGCAGGACGCGGGCCGTTCGGCGAGCCACCGTTTCACGTGCTCAAGGGGCTGCGTGATGCGAAGTGGCTCGCGCAGCAACCGCAGCATTGGTTCCTCGCGCCCGGCTGGCGCGCGCCGGGCACCAAGCCCACGCAGGTGCCGCGCAAAGTTGAGTCGGGCAAGACGGCGAAGTTCATCCTCGATCTCACACCGCCAACGAATGGCTGGAAGAATGACGGCCGGCTCCGCATCCAAACCGTCGAACCAATCGTGAGCGCACGTTTCGCCGCGACCTTCAACGGCGCGCTCCTGCGTCCGACCGATGACGTGTCGGAGCCATATCCAAACCCCAGTCCTTCACTGCTCGGCACGGCAGAGACGCTGCGCGCGTGGCGGGTTCCGGCCGCCCTCCTGCGCGACGGAGCGAACCGGCTCGATGTGAAACTGGAAACCGACGCCGCGGCCGAGATCACTTTCCTCGATCTCGCCGTGACCTGAGCCGGACGCAGTTTATCGGCGGGCTTGAAACTTTACCGCGATTCGTGGCGTCCTGTCCCCCGTCATGAACCCATCGCTCCGTTTTCCCGCCCTCGCCGCCTTCATCGCGTTCACTTGCGCTCAAATTCTGGCGGCCGACCGACCCAACATTCTCGTCATCGTCGGCGATGACATGGGTTACGCGGACGTGGGCTTCCATCACTGCAAGGACATCCCCACGCCGAACCTCGATGCGCTTGCGGCGTTGGGCGTGCGCTTCACGAGCGGCTACGTGTCAGGGCCGTATTGCTCGCCGACGCGCGCGGGGTTGATGACGGGACGCTACCAGCAGCGCTTCGGGCACGAATTCAACCCCGGCGGCGCCAGCAGCGGTCTGCCGGTCACCGAGACGACCATCGCCAACCGCCTCAAGTCCGCTGGCTACGTCACCGGCGCGGTCGGCAAGTGGCACCTCGGCGCGCTGCCGGCGATGCACCCGCAACAGCGCGGCTTCGATGAGTTCTTCGGCTTCCTTGGCGGCTCGCACAGTTACTTCCAGTCGGCGGGCATCCTGCGCGGCAACGAACCGGTGAAGGAAATGGATTACACCACTGACGCCTTCGGACGCGAGGCGGTCGCGTTCATTGAACGGCACCGCGGCCAGCCGTGGTTTCTTTACCTCGCGTTCAACGCCGTCCACACCCCGATGCACGCCACCGACGACCGGCTCGCGAAGTTTCCGAACATCGCCGACAAGCAGCGCCGCACCTACGACGCGATGATGCTCGCAATGGACGAAGCCATCGGCCACGTCCGCAAGAAACTCGCCGACGCCGGCCTCGAACAGAACACACTCGTCACCTTCATCAGTGACAATGGCGGGCCGACCATGCCCGGCGTGACCATCAACGGCTCGCGCAACGACCCGTTGCGCGGCAGCAAGCGCACCACCCTCGAAGGCGGCGTCCGCGTGCCGTTCGTGGTATCGTGGCCGGGACACATCAAGCCCGGCGTGTTCGAGCAGCCGGCGATTCAACTCGACTTGCACGTCACCGCGCTCGCT
>DATDFH010000368.1:0-4304 GCA_036522715.1 Verrucomicrobiia bacterium | reverse complement strand
CGGCGGCGGCTCGGTCTCCGCGCTGGCCGCGGCCATGGGCGCGGCGCTGGCGTCGATGGTCGCGGTGCTGTCGCACACGAAGAAGGGGTTCGAGTCGAAGCAGGACGCGCTCGATCGCATCGCCGTGCGCGGGCAGGCGCTGAAGGACCGCTTCGTCGCCGCGATCGACGCCGACACCGCCGCGTTCGACCGCCTGCTCGAGGCCATGCGCATGCCGAAGGACGATCCGAATCGCGGCGCGGCTCTCGCCGACGCCACCGTCGCCGCGGCCGAGGTGCCGCTGGGCGTGCTGGAAGGATGCGCGGAAGTGATCGAGCTGTGCCGCGAGGTGGCGCGCATCGGCTTGCAGGCTTCGCTCTCCGACGCGGGCGTGGGCGCGCAGATGGCCCGCGCCGCCGCCGCCGGCGCGTATCAGAACGTCTGCATCAACCTCGCCTCGCTGGACGATCCGCGCCGCGACGCGCTGCTGGCCCGCGCGGACCAGGCGTGGGAGCTGGCGCGCTCGCTCAACGATGAGGCGGAAGTCGAAATCCTCGGCAAACTGCGCGAGCAGATCACGCGCACGCGTTGATCGGGCGGAAGTTTGTGTTCAGGGCTAACTTAAATCGGCGCCGGGAGCGGGTGAATGTGTCCATGGCTCACGTGAAAGTGTCCATGGCTCACGTGAATGTGTCCATGGCTCACGCGAAAGTGTCCATGGCTCACTTATTTGTGTCCATGGCTAACACGATTGGATGTAGAAAGCGAGTCAACGGGCTGAAGCCCGTCCTAATTTGACCGGCTCAGTTCGTTGCGGCATCGAGGGTACTCCTGATCCACTCGGAAACATTCTTCCCGCTCGCTTTCGCGGCGTTCTCGATTCGCCGCAGCAACTCGGGATTGAACCGCACCGGCACGATGCGGGCTTTCGCCTGCCCCTTCGCCAACTTCGGCCGTCCTGGTTTCTTAGCTTTCGGTTGGCTCACTGTCTCTGAACTCCTGCACGATTGCGGCTCGTACCGCGTGCCGTGCTGACTCAATCGGATGGCCGTGCAGCACCGTGACGTGGCGTCTCGGTCTGCCGGGATCGTCCGTATCGTGCGCCCATGCGTAGACCTTGCTTGCGGTCGGATGGCCGCGCAACTCGACTACCTCCACCACCCCATCCCAAACCGTTTCACCTCTGAATGTCTCTTTGACCGGCACGCTCTCGACGTGTTGCGCGGCCGCGCCGTGGAGGCGTCGGATCACCTCGCGCAACTCATCGAGGTATTCGGTCATGCCGTCGCCACCTCCACGAGTCGCTTGACGGACCACTGCGACGACGCCACGCCGGCGGCCATAGCGGGCGTGCAACGGAACGTGATGTGGCGCTTCACGAGATTGTAGTAAGCGAAGTGCAGCGCGACCGCAGCTTCAAAGTTCTCCAGCTTCTTGCTGAAGGCGTGAGTCAGGCGGGTCAGGCGGCGGACATGCTGCCGCGTGGTTGCGTTCAGCCGCTCCACGTAGCTGGTGTTCGCCGCTTCCATGTCCGGATTGCCCATGACGGCGCGCTTCTCGATGGTGACGACCTTGGCCGGGCTGTAGCGGCGCTCTCGCGTCTTGTCCTGGTCCTGCTCGTAGGTCTTGATTACCTTCGCGTAGTCAACCTCGCTGCCGAACGCCAGTTCAACAGCCTCAACGTAAGCCTCAAGGTACGCTTTCAGGCCGGCGGTGGAGAGTTGCACGCGGTTCCGCAGCCGCTTGGCCACATCGGCTACGAACGCGTTCGCCGTCTCGCTGTCGCGCTTCTTGCCGATGTATCCCCGAATCTCGTCCATCTACAAGTGCGTGCAGGACAAGTCGCGCATGACGCCGTCGAGCACCTGTGCGCATCCCTGACCCACTTTGACGCCCAAGCGCATGATGGAATCGCGGTGGATGCCCGTCGCGCGCTCGATGGCGCGGATGCTGGAATCTTCGACCAGAGAGCCGATCACGGTTACCTGCTTGTCGAGCAAGAGTTCGTTTGCCATGGTGATAATGTAATACACAAATCGGCTGCCGTCAAGCTGTTTTTGTGTTACAATATCTTAGTCACTTCCGCCTGCGGCGGAAGTCGTCATTGATTTTTGCCGACCGTCGAAATTGGTCACGTACAGCGAAGATGCCTATCACTACAACTACCACCATTGCCATGATGGAAATCACGTCCTCCAAATTGACCCCTATCGAAGCCGCAACGCGTGCACACAACTGGGTGTATGCCGGATACGTTCTCGTTCTGCTACTTGCGGCGTTCTTTACATGGTATGCGTGGCGAACAGGCAACCGCGTACAAGAAGCCATCCGTGCTGACGCTGACGCACGTATCGCCGAGGCTGATTCAAAAGCGCAGCAGGCCAAAGAAGGGGCAGCAAAGGCTGACGAAGGCGCTGCAAAGGCCAATGAAGCGGCTGGAACTGCTAACGCAAATGCTGCTACGGCCAACGAGCGAGCCACAAAGCTGGAAGCGGGAAATTTACAACTTCGCGGCCAAGTAGCAACGCTTGAACTGCAATCCGCCCACGCGAAGAGCGAAGTGGCTCGATTACAAATCGACGCAGCTACCGCAACGCAACGAGCCGCTGCCGCTTTAGCACATCTGGAAGAACTCAGTGATGCGCTTGCTCCACGTATGTGGATGATAACAGGAGACTCACAGGATGAACTGCGCCTATTTGAAGGCCAGAAAGTTTTCATTGTGTACGCACCGGGTGATGAGGAGACGAAGGATTTGGCCGGGCAGATAGCCTATCATTTGCCGTTCAATCCGCGAGTTAAGGGCGCGACAGTAGGCGGTGGATGGGAGGTGCTCAGCAATCGCGCAGTTGACGCCCAATTGATGGAACCCGCTCCGGGTTACGTGCGCTCTGGCGTAAATTTGCTGACGCGAATACCAGACCAGAAGAACCAAACCACGATGGCGTGGAATGATTACCCAAGCCAACGTGCAGCGAGTATTCTCTGCGCACAACTGAGAGACAGCAAGATAGCTTGTAATGTTGAGACACCTACATCGGGACCATCGTGGCCGAAGTTTCTCGACGAGGGAGCAATTCTCGTACAGGTCGGGCGTAAGCCGGACTATTGGATGGGAAAAATGGTTGCGCAATACGTAGCAAAGTATCAACAGAGTGCTACCGGGGACCTCTTGAAGATGCTCGACGAGCAAGCGACTCAATTCAAAGCTGAGATGCGGGAACGCGAAAAACACGATCGCGAGGAGCGGCAGCGCATTATTACCGAGGAACTCGCACGACGCTTGCGCGAGCGTCACAATCCGTGAGTTCGGTTCTAGCGCAGACAGCCGAGCACTCCGACTGAGAAGTCCGCAAAGAGTTCGCCCGGCGAGCATTTCAGCGCTGGGGCGAGGAGTAGGAAGCTCCGAACGCCAGTGTTCCGCGCGCCGAGTTCGATATCCGCGATGTGGTTGCGCGACACTCCCGCCGCCTCAGCAAGCTGTTCCTGCGTCATTCCGCGCTCCCGGCGCAGCTTCACCACGCGCTGACCGAGTAACTTCAAGGCGTCCTGTTTCTTCATCGCGTGCTGCTTGATTGCATATGATCATTGACGTAACTCCATCCGTGATCATGGGCAGGGTGAGCGCATCCGAACCTTCTTTCTGCGTCCCGAGGAGTCGTACGGCCTGACGCATGCAGCCGCGCTGCTTGGCGTCTCCTGCCGCGCTCTGATTCGAGAAGCGCAGAGTGACCGCGCCGAGGAGTACCGCGAGGGACGCCACTGGCGCTTTACGTGGCGGCAGGTTGCCTACATCGCGTTGGGGACGTGGACCCTCGCTGAAATCTACCGGGCGCTCGGGACGGATGCCGCGAAGGTTTTCCCGCCGTTGCTCGCGCTGCGAACCGTCACGGTCACGCTGCCCGAGTTCATCATCCGAGCGATGGAGACGGCCGCAGAGGATGCTGGCGCGACTCTCGACGCTTGGCTCCATCACGAACTGATGGACTTCGCCAGCGGAGCGGTAGAGCGAATGGAGCCGATTCTGCCCGGCTATCGGCGCGCGTTCTTCTATCCCGGCCAGCCGTAGCCGCTCGCCAGCATCCGGCGTATCATCGCCTCGTGAGCGAGGAGCAAGGTTTCCGTGCCTAAGCTGCCAGCCAACGGCGATGCCGATAGTGGCAGAGAGAAGGAGGCAGAGAAGTCCAAGGGCGCGGTGGCCTCGTCCGGTCCGCGAAAAGAGCAGCGACCAGCCGCCGAAAATGAACAACGCGACAGCAGCGACGCCGCCCGTGACGGTAGCAGTCCGCGACAGCTCGTCAGTCAGGAGCGTGAATCCGGCCGCA
>DATDFH010000367.1:0-6183 GCA_036522715.1 Verrucomicrobiia bacterium | reverse complement strand
TGCCCTCCTCTTTGGCCGGGTGATTTACGAAATGATGGAGGCGGCATGGCGGCAGCCAGCGCAGACGGGAGTGAGACCTGATTGGATGCAGCCCTGGATGCAACCCTTCGCCCGAACGATCGACGCGGCGAAGAAGTATGTAGTGTCGAGCACGCTGGACCGAGTGGATTGGAACGCAGAGGTCGTGCGCGGGGATCTGGGAGAAGCAGTTCAACGGCTCAAGCAGGAGCCGGGTAGAGGACTGTTCACGGGAGGCGTGAAGCTTCCGCTCGCGTTGGCGGAGCTGGGATTGATCGATGAGTACGAGTTCGTGGTGCACCCCAGGCTGGCGGGCCACGGGCCGACGTTGTTCGCCGGGCTGTCGAGGCATCTCGACTTGAAGCTCGTAAGCCGGCTGGAGTTCGGCTCGGGAGCGGTGGCGCTGCGGTATGAGCCGAGGAGGTCGCCATCGGGATGAGAAAGGCGCGGCCTGCTGCGCGAGCCTGTTTGAAAACCTTTCGGGCGGCTTGAGCGCGCGCCGGCGGCGCGCTCGTCAATCGACGTGGCGAAACCAGTCTCCGGACAATCATCGGATGATCCATGAAACTGACGAACGACAGCTACACGATCCTGATCAGCGGCAAGACCTGGACGGAGCGTTATTACCGGGACAAGGCGGGCTGGCTGAAGGTGAGCGCGCGCGGGCGTAAGTTCCGCGCCACGGCGGAACAGGTGCTCAACCACGTCCTCCCCGCGCTGGCCGGCCTCAAACCCAACCTCGCGATCAAGGTGGAACATCGCGACGCAATCGCCCCACGAACGGCGCGCCGGGCCACGAGACCATCTCAGCGGAAGAGCCGGTAGATGCGGTTGGTGCCGGTGGCGGAGTTGGTGACGGTGAAGCGGTTGCTGACCACGAAGGGACCCGGCGGGGTGGCGTTGATCCACAGGTTGGTGGTGAAGTTGGTGCGGGACTGGAGGATGATGGCCGGGTCGTTGGTGTTCCACGAAAGGACGACGTTGGTGCCCACCATCGCGATGGCCAGTTGCGTCACCCGGACGGTGGCGGACGCGGTGTTGTTGCTCGCCACGGTATCGGGTTCGTTCACGGTCACGCTGGCGGTGTTGGTAAAGACGCCGTTGGTGGTGGTCATCGCAATGATGGTGGCGGTGACGGTGGCGGTGGCGGGCAGGATGCCGACGTTGCAGGTGACGACGCCATTGCTCAGGACGCACGTGCCGCCGGTGATCTGGACGGACAGCGGGACGAAGGCCGCGGGAATGGTATCGGTCAGGATCACGCCGGTGGCGGTCAAGGGGCCCTTGTTGGTGACGAGGATGGTGTAGGTGACGTTGCTGGAGGCAAAGGTGGAGGCAGGCGTGGCGGTCTTGAAGAGCGCAAGGTCCACGGCCGGGTTGACGGTGCTGACCACGGAGGCGGAGTTGTTGTTGAGGTTCAGATCGGGCGTGCCGGCAATGACGCTGGCCGTGTTGGTGGTGGGGCCGGCAATCGTCGGCCGGATGACGATGGTGACGGCGGGCACGGAGTTGGTGGCCACATTGCCGAGGTTGCAGGTGACGATGCCGTTGGTCTGGCTGGTGGTGCCGAAGGCGTTGGTGGTGGTCACGTAAATGGCGCCCGGCGGCAGCACATCGGTCACCACGACATTGGTGGCGGTGAAGGGCCCGAGGTTGGTGACCCGGACGGTGTAGTTGAGGTTGCTGCCGGCCAGCACCGGGTCGGGCGCCGCGGTCAGCCCCAGGGTCAGGTCGGTGAAGCCAACGGCCGCGATGACGAGGTTGGAGGAGTTGTTCGCCGGGGCGGTGTCGATCTCGAAGGAGGTGAGGCTGGCGGCGTTGGTGATCGCCCCCGGCTGGGTGGGCGTGGCATTGATGGTCACCATGGCGACGGCGCCGTTGGTCATGTTGGTGAAACTGCACGTGACGAGGCCGGTGCCCGTGGTGCAAAAGCCCGAGGAGTTCGTGGCGGAAACAATCGCGACGTTGGTGCTGAAGTTGCACGTGAGCATCGTGGAGGTGGCGGGCCACGGGCCTTTGTTCCGGATGCCGATTGTATAGGTCAGGTTGCTGCCGACGAACACGGGACTGGGTGCGCCCGTCAGGTTCGTGATCTGGAGGTCAGCGATGCCGCGAATGGTGGAGAAAACGGTGGAGAGGTTGTTGCCGGTGTTCGGTTCGAGCGTGGGCGTCTCGGTGGAGGTGAGCGTGGCGGAATTGCTGGTGAACGCCGGCGAGGTGGACTTCGCGACGACGGTCTGGATGACGCCGGCGTTGTTGGACAGGGTGCCGATGTTGAAGATCACCTGTCCGGCGTTGGTGGTGGCGTTGGTGGTGCCCTTGCTGGTGGTGACGGAGAGGATCTGAAAATTGGTGGCCAGTTGGATGAAGTTGGTCACGTTGTTGAAGGTCGCGCGGCCGTTGTTGTTGACCAGGATGGTGTAGGTCACGTTGCTCCCCACGGTCACCGGGTCGAGCGACGGCGTCATGGTGACGGAAATGTCCCGAGGCGAGGCGAACTTGGCGATGAACGAATCGTAGAATCCGCCGCCGTTGGTCTGGCGAAACGCGCCGGGAGTGACGGGGAAGAAATTGGTCGAGGTGGTGATGCCGGTGACGTAGAAGTTGCCGTTGGTATCCACGGCAATGGCGGTGGCGCGGTCGTCGCCGATGCCGCCGAACAGCGTCGAGTAAACGAGCGAGGCCGGACCGGGCACCGCGGGGTTGATCTTGGCCACAAAACCGTCGCCCGGATCATTCGGGACATAGTAGTTCGTGCGGTCGGCCCCGACCGTGCCAGGGAAGTCGAAGGACGTGGTATAACCGGCCACGTAGATGTACCCAAAGGCATCCACCGCGATGCCGAAGCGATAGAAGAAGGCGAGGTACTCGAAATCCGATCCGCCCAAGTAGGTCGAGTAGAGCACCGTCGAGCCCGTGTTCTGGAAGGCCGTGACGAACATGTCCGGCGACGGAAACTCGCTGTTGTCGGGATTGTTGATCGCTGGCTGGGCGCCGTTGAGGGTCGGGAAATTGGTGGAACTGGTTTCGCCGGTCACGTAGACCCGCTGGCTGGGATCAATCGCGATGCCGCTGACGGCGTCGTCGCCGCCGCCGCCAAGGAACGTGGAAAAAATCAACCCTGTTCCAGCGGCGTTGAGCTTGGTCACGAAGCCGTCGCTGTTGCCGGCCGTGTAAGGATCAGTCGCTCCGGGATTAAACGTGGATTGGTAGGCATTCAGGGTAGGGAAGTCCGACGCGGGGAACGCGGGCGGGACGGCGTCGTCGTCGCGGACCTCGCCCGCAACGTAGGCATTACCGCTGCCATCGACGGTGATGGCGATCGCCTTCTCGGAGGAACTGCCGCCGAGGAACGTGCTATAAACGAGCGCCCCGGAACTGGAGAATTTTGCCACGAATGCATCCGCCAAGCCGTTGTTGTGAGTCTGGTAGGCGTTGTTGGGCATCGTCGGGAAAGGACCGGAGCCCGTCCCAAGGGAATAGGTCTGTCCCGTGACGTAAGCGTTGCCGCCGCTGTCCACCGCGATCGCATTGCCGATGTCATCGCCGTCGCCGCCGAGGTAGGTCGAGTAACCCAAGGTGGCGCCGGTCGGCCCGATCTTGGTGATGAAGACGTCCTGGAAGCCGGCGTTCGCGGAAAACGCGGCGTTGACCGCCGGGTAGTTCTGCGAGTCGGTGACGCCGGTCACATACGCGTTGCCGCTCGAGTCCACGGCAATGCTGCCCGCGAACTCATCGCCACCACCGCCAAGGTAGGTCGAATAGACGATGTTGCTGCCGCTGGCGTTGAGCTTGGTCACGAAGACATCGTTGGAGCCGTTGGGAGTCGAGTCGTACGCGCTGCCGGTCGGAAAATTGATCGAACTGGTGTCACCAACCACATAAACGTTTCCGTTCGCGTCCACCGCGATGCCGCCGGCGTATTCATCGCCGCCGCCGCCAAGGTAGGTGGAATAGACAAGCACCGGGTCGATGATCAGAGGTTTGCCCGGGTCGTACGCGCCCAATTGAAAACCAACCTGATGTCCACCCCGCAACGCGAAGCGCGCCGAAACCTGCTGCCGCCCGGCACCTGTCTCTTGGTAGGCCACCGGTTGATGCCAGCGCACCGTGCCCCCGGAAACATGCGCCACGAGCCCTCCCTCGTCCTCAATCTCCAACCGCTCCTCACCGGAAAAGCCGAACGCGATCCGGCCGGGATCGGCATTCGTGGCGACGATGAAATCGTATTCGACCTGCCGCTGGTTGCCGTAATAGACGAGGTCCACGCCAGGATAGACCTGCCGGTATTTCACCTTGCCGAACGTCGGGATGCCGGTGCGCCACCTGGCCGGATCGTTGCCGATGAAATAATTCACCGTGCCACCGAGCGCCTCCATACCCTCGATTTCCGCCTGTGCGTTCGCGCCGAGCAGCGTCATCCGCAGTTCGACGTGGGTGATCTTCGTTTCATGCGGACGCTTGCGGCCTTCGCGGTCCGCCCGTTCTTCCGCCGTGGGTTTTCCCATCGGCCGTTTGTGGCCGTTGGAACTGCGCAATGAAAGGATCGCTTCCGTCGGCGTCAGCGAGAGCGTGTAACTCGGCCCGCGTGAAAGAAACTTGACCGCATCGCCCGCCTGCCCCGCGTTCGGCTCAAACTGCATCGGCATCGCAAAAAGCTGCACAGCGGAAACCGGAGCCGCCGGCGGGGCGCCTTGAAGTGGCGGGCGGTTCCCCTGCGCGGACGCGGTCACTGCCCCACAGATGAGGGCAGACACGGTCACGCCGCGAAAGAACCGGTCGGAGCGCGAAACCTGCCGCAGGAACTTCCTCAAAAAATCCGAAGTGCCATCGGAGAATGCCGGATCGCCGGCGAGCGACGACGATTTCGTGCAGGAAGGATGTGACCGCGAAAGCATGGTGAGGATGTTCTTACTTGTTGCGCGAGATCACGGCGATCTCAGTTGAAAGCCGGTCTGGCTCATCGAAAACGCGTATCAGGAAATGGGGTCATTCGCAATCAAAATGCCGGCTGGTTGCTGAGAAATGCCCGCGATCAACTCATTCTTGCGGAATCCGGCAGCGTCATGGCAGCAACCCGACGCGATAAAACCGGATCTGGTTGGTGCCCGTGCCTTTGTCGGTGAAGTCCACCAGGCGACCGCTGCCCTGCACTGGATTCGTCACGATCGTCCACCCGCCGTTGGTAAGCGCACCCGTGCTCTCCACCTGGTAAAACCGGCCGGCCACCGACGTGAAACGGACCACCGGATCCGACCCGGTCACGAACGGGCCGCTCAGCCTCGGCGGGCCGGCAATGCCCGGCACCAACAGCACGCGATACACCCGGTTCGTCTGACTGGCTCCGCCGAAATCTTCCACACTGACATCGCCGCTCGTGCCGGGCACCAGGTCCAGCACGAGTTCCCACAGGCCGTTGGTTGGATTGTCACGCCGTTCCACCCGATAGAATTCGCCGGCGGCCGACGTGAAGTTGATGATCGAATCACCACCAGCGGTCTGTTGCCCCGTGATGTTTGGGTTTTCTACCAGACTCGTCAGCAACTCGATCCGATAGAACCGCGTCGGAGCGCCCGCCCCTCCCACGTGAACGCCCTGCATGATCCCGCCGGCGCCGGGAATGTTGTTCGTCACCGTGGTCCATTGATTCGAACCAAGGTTGTCCGCGGATTCCAACCGATAGAATCGGCCGGACAGGCTCGTGAAGCTGACCAGCACGTTGGCGCCGGCGACACTCACGCCCGTGAGCCGCGGCCGCAAGTCGCCCTCTGCGATCGTCAACGACGCGCTCGACGACGCCGTCGTGCCGCACGGACCGGTCACATCCACTGTGTAGATGGCCGCGTCCGCCATCGTCACCGAATCGAACGTCAGCGCGTTGCCCATCGCACTTGGGATCAACACGCCGTTCTTTCGCCACACGTAAGCGAATGGGCCGACGCCGGAAGCCGCGGTGCTGAAGGTGGCCGGCATGTTCAGGTTGTTCGTCTGGTTCAGCAGCGGAGTAATGCTCGTCGTCGCCGCCACGGTCAGCGTCGCGCTGTTGCTCGCGCTGCTGCACGCGCCGCTCACGCTCACGGCGTAGGTGCCCGCGTCGGTCGCGCTCACCGGGAACAACGTGATCGAACTGTTGGTCCGGCCGGCGAGAATCGCGCCGTCCTTGCG
>DATDFH010000366.1:0-6867 GCA_036522715.1 Verrucomicrobiia bacterium | reverse complement strand
CGACATCTCCAACACCAACTTCACCATCGTGCCCGGCACGCCGACGCCGCTGATCACGTTGAACAGCGCGACGTTGACCACCGAAACGTGCGGCTCGGCCAACGGCGCGATTGATCCCGGCGAAACCGTGACGGTCAACTTCGCGCTCCGAAACGTCGGCACGGGCAACACCACCAACCTCGTCGCCACGCTGCGCGCGACCAACGGCGTCATCGCGCCCGGCGGCCCGCAGAATTACGGCGCGGTGCTGACCAACGGTACGGCGGTGTCGCGGCCATTCACCTTCACCGCCGCGGGCGCGTGCGGCGGCAGCCTCACGTGCGTGCTCGATTTGAAGGACGGGACGAACAATCTCGGCACGGTCAGCAACACGTTCACGCTCGGCGGCGTGACCAACGTCACCTTCAGCCGCACCAACACGACGCTGCTGACGATTCCGGGCAGCGGCACGCAGGGTGCCGCGTCGCTCTATCCCGCGACCATCAGCGTCTCCAATTTTCAGGGGACGATCACCAAGCTCACGGCCACCTTGACCGGCCTCTCGCACACCTACTCCGACGATCTCGACATCCTGCTCATTGGCCCGGGTGGGCAGAGCGTGATGCTGATGTCCGACACCGGCGGGGCCAACGGCATTACCAACGTGAACCTGACGTTCGACGACGCGGCGGCGGGTTCGCTGCCGGATTCGACACAGATCACGTCGGGCACTTACCGTCCGACCAACATTGGCACCAACGACACCATGTCGCCCGCGCCAGCCGGTCCTTACGGCACGAGCCTCAGCGCGTTCAACGGAACCAGCGTGAACGGCACGTGGTCGCTTTACATCATGGACGACACGGGCAGCGACACCGGCACATTGCAGAGTTGGAAGCTGACTTTCTCCGCCAATACGCCCGCGTGTTGCACCGCCCCACTCGACACCGACGGCGACGGGATTCCTGACGCATGGGAACTCGCCCACGGCCTCAATCCAAACGATCCGTCCGATGCCGCGAAGGACTTCGACGGCGACGGCTTGACGAACTTGCAGGAGTACCTCGCCGGCACCGATCCGAACGATCCGCGCAATTACCTCAGCATCGTTTCCATCACGCTCGCCGGCACGAACGCGGAGGTCGCGTTCAGTTCGGTGGCGAACAAGGTTTATCGCGTCGAGCGCAATGATGATTTGAGCGGCACCAATTGGACCTCCGTCGCCAACAACGTGCCCGGCACCGGCGCGAACGTGACCGTCACCAACCTCGGCGCGGCGGCATTGCCACAACGAACTTATCGCGTCAGACTCCTGCCCTGATCTGCAACCCGATGATACCGCTGAACCAAGCTCGCGGGCGGAATATCCTTCATTGGTCGCTTGGTATCATGCTTCTGTTTGTCGCCGCGACGTACGGCCACGCCGCGCAACCGCCGGTGCCCGAAGGCTACACTGTCGGACAACCTTGGACCGGTGAACGCGGCGTCCGCCTCACCACGGCGCAAATCATGGAGCACCAGGCCCGGCAGGCGGACCAGCGCCGCCCCGAGCGCATCCACCACCGGGCAACCGTCGAGCTGGTCGAGCGCGCCGAAGACCTCGCCACGCCCGCGCCGCCGGATTTCACCGAGCCGACGCCGCCCGCGCTCGGCAGTCCGCAGACCTTCGGCGTGAGTTTCACCGGCGCGACGCTGGCCGACACGCGCGCATATCCGCCCGATTCGATGGGCGCGGTCGGTCCCAGTCAATACATCGTGGCCGTCAACGGACGCATCCGCAGCTTCGACAAGACCAACGGCGTGGCCGACGGCATCCTCAACGCCGACACCGACGTGTTCTTCAACTCTGTGATGACGCCGCCAGTGACGAACAATTTCACCAGCGACCCGCGCATCCGCTACGACCGGCTATCGGGGCGGTGGTTCATCATCATGATCGACGTGCCCGGCCAGACCGGCGCGCTGGCCAACCGCGTGATGCTCGCCGTGAGCGACGGCCCACTCGTGGCCTCGACGAATTCGTGGACGTTCTTCCAGTTCCAGCACGATCTGGTTGGCGGCAGCCAGAACAGCGACGCGGGCGAGTTTGCCGATTATCCGACGTTGGGCATCGACGCCAACGCGCTCTACATCGGCGTGAATATTTTCAAGACGCGGGGAACGGGATCGGCCGACAACACGACCGCATTTGTCGTGAGGAAGAGCCCGCTGCTGGTCACGAACAACGCACCCACAAACATCGTCGTCACGGCGTTCCGCGGCCTGATCGCCGGCGGAATGGCCGGCGGGCCGTTCACCCCGCAAGGCGTGGACAACTACGACCCGAACGCGACGGAAGGCTACGTGATCGGCGCCGCCCTCTCGCACACGTTTTACATCTTCGACCGCTTGATGCTCCGGCGCATCAGCGATCCGGGCGGCACGCCGGCCATTTCCGGCAACGTCGCGGTCCCGCTGGCGACGAACTACGGTCTGACGATCAACGTGCCGCATCTCGGCAACACGAACGGGACGGCCAACTATCTTGACGGGCTGGATTTTCGTTTGCTCGGCGCGCACTTCCGCAACGGACGTTTGTGGACCGCGCAAAACCTCGCCGTGGACAACACCGGCACGGCGCACGGCACGACGACTTCCTCCGACAGCCGCATGGGCGTCCGCTGGTATGAATTGCAAGGCATCGCGACCGGCCAGACACCGGGTGTGCGGCAGATGGGGACAGTGTTCGAGCCGTCGTCCGGCAACACGACGACGAACCGTTCCTACTGGATGGGCACGGTGATGGTCTCGGGTCAGGGCCACGCCGCGATGGGACTGAGCGCCGCCGGCGCCAACGAGTACGCCAACGCCGCCGCTTGCGGCCGGCTCGCGGGCGATGCGACCAACACGATGCGCACGCCTTCGCTCTACACCGCGGCAAGCACGCCTTACAACCCGCGCGATCGAAACGGCAATCCGATCAACCGCTGGGGCGACTATTCCTATACCTGCCTCGATCCCGATGACGACATGACGATGTGGACGATCCAGGAATTCTGCGACAACACGAACTCGTACGGCGTGCGCGTGGTCAAATTGCTCGCGCCGCCGCCGGGCACGCCGGTCAGTTGCAGTCCGGCGTCAGCGCCGCAAGGCGCCGTGAATTTCAGCGTCGTCGTCACGGGCACATCCAGCAATGGCTCGGGCTTTTTTGATCCAGGCGCTGGTTTCACGGGCCGGTTGCGCGCGTCGGTCAATGGCGGCGGCGTCACCGTCAACAGCGTCACGTACACCGACCCGACCCATTTCACGATGAACCTCAACGTGGCTCCCGGCACGACGGCGGGAGCGCGCACACTCACCGCCACCAACCCCGACAACCAAGTCGTCACCAGCGCGGCCATCTTCACGATCACGGGCGTGAGCGCGCAGGCCAACCTCGGCATCACCAAAACCGTTTCGCAGAATCCGGTGCAGGTCGGAAGCAACTTCAGCTACACGATCATCGTCACCAACCTCGGCCCGCAGTTCGCCACGAGCGCGACAGTCACGGACGTCTTGCCCGGCGCAGTCACATTCGTTTCCGCCACGCCGAGCCAGGGGACGTGCACCAACTCCGGCGGCACGTTGAGCTGCAACCTCGGCCCCCTCGCCTCGGGCGCGGGCGCGACGATCTCGGTCATCGCCACGGCCATCACGCCCGGCCTCGTGACGAACACCGCCACGGTCGCTGCCAACGAGCTCGATCCCGTTCCGTCGAACAACAGCGCTACCGCGACGACGCTCATCCGGGGCGACACCGACGGTGACGGCATTCCCGACGATTGGGAGGAAGCGCACGGCTTGAATCCGAACGACACGACCGATGCCGCGAAAGATTTCGACGGCGACGGATTGACGAACTTGCAGGAATATCTGGCGGGCACCGATCCGAATGACTCGCGCAATTTTCTCCAGATCATTTCCGTGGCACTCTCGGGGACAAACGCACAGGTGTCGTTCAGTTCGGTTACCAACAAGCTTTACCGCGTCGAACGCAGCGATGATTTGAGCAGCGGCAGTTGGAGCACCGTTTCCAACAACGTGCCCGGTACCGGCGCGAGCGTGATGATCACGGACTTTGGCGCCGACACATCGACGCAACGCGCATATTGGGTGCGGTTGCTGCCGTAGGCTCTGTGCCGACGCAGCCGATCGCGGCGCGGCACGCAATGTGTGCTTGCCATCGCACGGGAGACTGTTATCACCTTTCAAGCCCGACAGGATCGCGCCTCACTTCGCGCAGTACAGAGGGCTAGGCTGCGTGCCCGGACAGCGGAACGTTGGACGGTTCGGAATCTCAGATGCGAAGGGAACGCCGGATGAAAATGCATCATCGCCACGAACGGCGGCTGGAAATCACAGCGCTTCTGCTCGCCGCATTCCCACTGGTGCTCGCCGCGCAACCCGCCCCGCCGCAGTCCATGAGCAGTTGGCCCAAGGACACCAACATCTATGTCCGGAAAGTAGTCGCCGAGGATTTCGCGCCGGGCGGACGGGCGGCGCTGGTTTCGCCGATGGTATTGCTGCGCGACACGGTGATCAACAACACCGACGGCACGCTCAACGCCAACGACACCTTCGGCGACAGCGAACCGAGCATCGCCATCAATCCCGCCAATCCCAATGAGATCGTGCTCACCGGTTTCAGCGGCAGTTGGGGCACCAACGCGCCGTGGTGGCATTCAACCAACGGCGGCCTCACGTGGACCAAGCGCTTCACCATCCCGATTCCGCCGGGCCTGCCGACCGGCGGCCCCAATGATCAAGCGCTCGATTACGGCCGCAACGACCAGCTCTCCGGCGTGTTCCTCAAGAGCAGCGACGGCAACGTCTATTCCGGCACATCGACCAACCCCGCGAGTTCCGCCGCGTTCAACTGGCCGGTCTCCAACAGCGTCGCCATCCGCGTCAACGCCGTCGGCGCCGGCAACGCCGACCAGCCGTGGCTGCTGGTCAATCGCGACCCGATCAACGCGGCGCAGGACAATCTCTATGTGGCCTACGACAATTTCAGCGGCGCCCCCGACATGCGCGTGGCGGTCTCGCGCGGCACCAATCCGCCCTTGTTCCCCACCGACGCGTTCGTCGGTTTTTCGACGGGCTTCGTCAATCCCGGCCATCGTCTCGCCGCCGATCCGCACAATGGTTACGTGTACAGCCTCTGGCAGCGCCGCATTGCCGCCGGCTCAGGCGGTTCGCAGAACATCGACTTCATGCTCAACCGAACCACCAACGGCGGCCAGAGCTGGAGCCTCAACGGCTTGACCAACGGCATCATCGTCGGCAACGGCGACAGCACACAGCCCACGCCGAAATTCGGCACCGTCAACGCGCTGCTCGGCGGCGTGCTTCACGCCGCGGTCGATCCGCGCAACGGCGACGTGTACTACGTCCACGGCAAGCGCGACGCAGCCACCAGCAACAATCGACTCGTGGTCCAACGTCTCACCGACAACGGCACCGGCGGACTCACGATCGGCGCGGAGGTTTTTCTCAATGGCCAGGTGCAGTCCGCGCTGCCCTCGGTCGCGGTCACCACCAACGGCGTCATCGGCGTGCTCTACGACACGTTCGACGGATTCGGGAGCAACAGCTTCCCGATGTTCACCGCGCACGTCGCGCTGTCCACTGACCAAGGCTCGAACTTCACCGACGTGACGCTTTACACGTTCCTATCGTCGGCGACGGACAACGCCGACACCCGCCAGCGCGTGCTCGGCGATTACCAGCAGATGAAGGCGCAGGGGCCGTCGTTATACGGAGTCTTCTGCGGCAACGGCGCGGCGCTCGGCCGGCCCTTCGCCAATCACGACGCGATTTTTTTCCGCCTCGATTTCGGACTGGATCCCGCCGGGTCCGTGCTGCTCAGCGAGAATTGCTCGCCGGCCAACTCGGCCATCGATCCGGGCGAACTCGTCACGCTCGATCTCGCGCTGCTCAACCGCGGCGCCGCCACAAGCAACCTCGTCGCGACACTGTTGCCCACCGGCGGCGTGACGCTGCCGGATGGCCCGCAGACCTACGGTGTCGTCGGCAGTGGCGCGACGGCCTCGCGTCCGTTCAGCTTCGTCGCCAACGGGCCGTGCGGCGGAACGATCACGGCCACGTTGCAGTTGCAGGACGGCGCGCTAAATCTCGGCACGGCGAGTTTCAACTTCACCCTCGGCACGGTCGCCGGCACGAACACGTTCAGCCAGACGAACGCCGCGCTCATTTCGATCCCGGACACCGGCGTGGCCACGCCCTATCCTTCGTCGAACATCGTCGCTGGCGTTCCCGGCACCATCACCAAGGCCACGGTCACCATCAGCAACCTCACCCATGGCTACCCCGCAGACATCGACATGCTCCTGGTCTCTCCCGCCGGCCAGAAGGTGATGCTCATGTCGGACGCAGGCGGAACCGCAACACCCAGCACGAACCTTGTCCTCACCGCGACGGATTCGGGACATTACGATTCCACCGGCTTCCACGATCCGGCCACCCAGAACTACATCGTCGGCGAAAACGGGCCGACCGCTTCAACACTGCATCGAAACTTTTTCACGTTCAGCATCCCCACGCTGCCGGGCAGCGTCGTGGGCGCGCAACTGCTGGTGAACACGTTCAACATCTCCACAGCCGATTCCAGCGAAACCTACGCACTGCGGCAGGTGACCACTCCCGTCGCCACGCTCACGGCAGGCGGTTCGGGCCTGACCGGCATTTACAACGACTTGGGCGACGGCACGAGCTATGGCACCCGCGCCTTTACCACCAACGAATCCGATCAAGTCATCGCCATCCCGCTGAATGTGTCGGCGGTGACCGACATCGTGGCGCACGCCGGTGCGAGCTGGGCGATCGGCGGGTTGGTGACGACCCTGG
>DATDFH010000365.1:0-2609 GCA_036522715.1 Verrucomicrobiia bacterium | reverse complement strand
GACACGCACGGGCTGCACCTCGACAACGAACGCTCAATGTGGCCCTACCGCGACTGGGTCGTGCGCGCCTTCAACGACAACCTGCCCTTCGACCAGTTCACGATCTGGCAACTCGCCGGCGACCTCCTGCCCAACGCCACGCGCGAGCAGCAAATCGCATCAGGCTTCAATCGTTGCAACGTCACCACCAGCGAGGGCGGCTCGATCAACGAGGAGTTCGTCTTCCGTTACGCCGTGGACCGCACCGAGACGACGCTCGCGGTGTGGATGGGCCTGACCGCCGGTTGCGCGGTCTGTCACGACCACAAGTTCGATCCGATCACGTCGAAGGATTTCTATTCGCTCTACGCGTTCTTCAACAGCGCCGCCGATCCGGCGATGGACGGCAACCGCATCGACACGCCGCCGATTCTCAAGCTCACCACGCCCGCGCAGCAGAAGCAGCTCGACGAACTCGCCAAGCAGTCCGGCGCGGTGAACAAGGAGATCAAGACGGCGCTGAAAAAGTTCGATTACGTGGATCCGGCGACGTTGAACCCGCCTCCGCCGAAAGTGCATCGCGAGACGGTGTGGGTGGACGACAATCTGCCACCGAACGCCAAACCCGGCGGCAATGGCACCGTGTTCGATTTCGTCGTCGAAGCCGGCGATGTTCCGCCGTTGAACGGCAAACGCTGTTTCCGGCGCAAGGCGAACGACGAAGTGGGCCAGGATTTCTTCACCGGTGCGGAGCCGTTCGAGATCACGGCGGGCATGAAACTTTTCGCGCACGTGTTCCTTGATCCCAAGGACACGCCCAAGGCCATCATGCTCCAGTTCCACACGAAGGATGACTGGAACAACCGCGCCAACTGGGGCGACGAAAAAGCGATCCCCTTCGGCGAGAAGGCCGCGCGCACCAAGACGCAGATCGGCGCGCTGCCCAAGACCGGCGAATGGGTGCGGCTGGAGATCAACCCGGCGACGATTGGGTTGAAGGCCGGCACGAAGGTGGACGGCATGGCGTTCACGCAGTTCGGCGGGATGGTGCATTGGGACAAGGCGGGCTGGGTCTTCGAGGCGAACCCGGCAACCGACGCGTTGTACTCGCAAAGCGTCTGGGAAAAGACAAACCAGGCCAAGGTTAATAAGGATTATCCGAAGGAGATCGCCGACATTCTGCGAAGCGTAAAACCGGAAGAACGCAAGCCGGAGCAAAACCAGAAACTGCACGACTACTATCTGGAGTTCGTCAGCCGCGCGCCCGATGACTTCCTCGCGCCGTTGCGCAAGCAACGCGACGCGCTCAAGACGAAGCAGGAGGAAGTCGAGAAAGGCGTGCCGTTCACGTTCGTGATGGCCGACTTGAAGGAACCGCGCGAGGCCTTCGTGATGACGCGCGGCCAGTACGACAAGCCGGGCGACAAGGTCACCCGCCGCACGCCCGGCTGGCTGCCCGCAATGAAACCGAAGGGTGAAAGCGCGACTCGCCTCGATCTCGCGAAGTGGGTCGTGGACCCGAGCCAGCCGCTCACGGCCCGCGTGACGGTGAATCGTTTCTGGCAGCAACTCTTCGGCATCGGCCTCGTGAAGACCGCAAACGACTTCGGTTCGCAGGGCGATCCGCCATCGCATCCCGAGTTGCTCGACTGGCTGGCGACGACGTTCATCGAGCAAGGTTGGGACGTGAAGAAGTTCATGAAGCAGCTCGTGATGTCCGCCACGTATCGCCAGGACTCGAAAGTGACGCCGAAGCATCTGGCGGTGGATCCCGAGAACCGTCTGCTCGCGCGCGGGCCGCGCTTCCGGCTCGACGCTGAAGTGGTCCGCGACAGCGCGCTCTTCACCAGCGGCCTGCTTGTGTCGAAGATCGGCGGCAAGCCGGTCAAGCCGTACCAGCCCGAGAACATTTGGGAGCCGGTCGCTTACTCGGGCAGCAACACGCGCTTCTACAAGCAGGACTCCGGCGATGCGCTTTATCGCCGCAGCCTCTACACCTTCATCAAACGTACCGCCCCCGCACCAGGCATGACCACGTTTGACGCGCCGTCGCGCGAGCAATTCTGCGTGCGCCGCGAGCGTAGCAACACGCCGCTCCAGGCGCTGCTTCTGATGAACGACGTGCAATATTTCGAAGCCGCCCGCGCGCTGGCCCAACGCATGTTGACCGAGTCCAACGCGCGCAGCGAAGACCGCATCCGCTTCGCCTTCCGCGTCGTCGTCGGCCGTGCGCCGACGAAGTCAGAACTCGCGGTCCTCGGCGACACGCTCAAACACCAGCTCGCGCGCTTCGAGAAGGAGTCTGAGGCGGCAATGAAAGCGATCTCGTTTGGCGAGTCGAAGCCGAAGCCGGAACTGAAGCCCGCCGAACTCGCCGCCTACACGATGGTTGCCAACGTCATCCTCAACTTGGATGAGGCGGTCACGAAGAATTGAAGCCATGAATCCTTTCCTCGAATTCGCCGCCCAACAAACGCGCCGCCAGTTTTTCTCCGGCCTCGGCATCCGCGCCGGTTCCATTGCACTCGCCGGGATGTCGTTGCCCCGCATCGCGAGCGCCGTACCGACGCGCAACTACGGCTCGAAAGTTCATCCCGCTTTGCCCGACATGCCGCACTTCAAGCCGACGG
>DATDFH010000364.1:0-8985 GCA_036522715.1 Verrucomicrobiia bacterium | reverse complement strand
ATGATATAGCTGGCCGAAAAATCGTAGCGATACGGTGCACCGGGCGTGGGATCGCCCGGCTTGCGGATGCCGCACTTGGTGGCGATGAGCACACGCCCGCGCATTCCCGACACTTGCTTGAGCGCTTGCCCGAAGATTTTCTCCGGCACGCCCGCGCCATAAATGTCCGCGTGATCGAACAACGTGTAGCCCGCCTCGTACGCGGCGATGACCGCCTTGCGCCCCGCGGCCTCGATTTCGCGCGTGACCGTGGCGGCTTCGCCGTAGCCCGCGATGCGCCAGCAGCCGTAGACGAGCCGGCTGGCTTTGAGCGAACTTCCACCAAGCGCGATTGATTTCATCATCCGATGCGCCGCGGAGTTAAAAGAAAATCCGCCGCCGGCAAAAGGAGAAATTGCGACACGGCGAAAACCGCCCGGCTTGATTTCGCCCGGCCGGATTCGCAAGCTGCGCGCGCTTGAACGCTTCGAGGGCAAAGGCGATCGCGCTGCATCCGCTGTTGTGGGCTGCCGTCGGAGGACTGTGCCTCACGCTTTCGTTTCCGAAATTCAACGTCGCCGGTCTCGCATGGATTGCGCCGGCGTTGATCCTGCTCGCGGCGCAACGCGAGCCGCGGCACGCTTTTCGCACCGGCTACGTTGCGGGACTCGTGTTCCATCTCACGGCACTGTGCTGGCTGTTGAACATTCCCGTCACCGGCGCGCCAATCCTCGGCTGGTTCGCGTTGGGCGCTTACGCCGCGCTCTTCACCGGCGCGTGGGCGTGGGTGTGTTGCCAGCTGCGTCCGAACTGTGAAGAACTCATCTCAGGCTCCTCTCAGGCCGAGAAGCGGCTCAACGACATTCGCGCGCACCGACCCACTCTCGCGTCCTTGGGAGGCGTCGGCGGTGGGTTCTTCCGTGGCGCAAGCGCGGGCCACGGTCGAATGCACCGCACGCTCTGGGCATTGCAATGCGCCGCCATCTGGGTTGCGCTCGAAATGATTCAAGCGCGCCTGTTCACCGGCTTCCCGTGGAACCAGCTCGGCACCTCGCAATGGCGGCAAATCCCGCTCATCCAACTCGCGTCCGTCACCGGCGTGTACGGCGTGTCGTTTCTGATCGTCTGGTGCTCGGTCGCATTCCTCGGCGCAGCGATGGTCTTCCGCCGCGATCCGTCGTCGCGCGCGTGGCGGATCGACTTGCTGGCGCCGGTCATCGCCGTCGTGCTCGTTGTCACGTTTGGGCTCGCGAAGATTTTTCACGCGGAACGCTCGGAACGCTTCCTCAAGGTGGCGCTCGTTCAGCCGAGCATTCCGCAAACGCTGATCTGGAATCCGGCCGAGAGCACCAACCGCTTCCAGAAAATCCTCCGCCTCTCCGAACTCGCACTCGCCTCCAAGCCCGACGTGCTCATCTGGCCTGAGGCCGCCGTGCCCAATCTCCTGCGCTACGACAAGGAAACCTTCGACGCTGTCACTGGTCTCGCGAAGAAGCATGGCGTCTGGATGATCGTCGGCGCGGACGACGCGGAGCCACGGCGCGGCGATCCGTCGGGCAAGGACGCCGACTATTTCAACAGCGCCTTCCTCATCAGCCCGGCCGGCGAACTCGCCGCGAAGTACGACAAGCAACGCCTCGTGATCTTCGGCGAATACATCCCGCTCGTGCGGTGGCTCCCTTTCCTCAAGTGGTTCACGCCGATCACCAGCGGATTCGCGCAGGGCAGGGGACCGGTTCCGTTCGCCGCGCCGGGTCCGCGTTTCAAAACGTCGGTGATGATCTGCTTCGAGGACATGTTCGCCGCGCTGGCCCGGACATACGCCGAACCGGACACGGACTTTCTCCTGAATCTGACCAACGACGGCTGGTTCGGTGAAGGCGCCGAGCAGTGGCAGCACGCGGCGGCGGCGGTGTTCCGCGCGGTGGAGAACGGGCTGCCGGTCGTACGCTGCACCAACAACGGCCTCACCTGCTGGATCGACCGCTTCGGAGTCCTGCACGATGCAGGCGTGGGCGACGGCGACATTTATGGCGAAGGCTTCCGCACGATGAAGATTCCGTTGCTGCCGGAAGGCGCGCCGCGCGCGCCGACATTCTACAACCAGCGCGGCGACTGGTTCGGTTGGGTGTGTGTTGCGTTTGGAATGCTGCTGCCCACGCGCGTCTGGCTCGAACGAAAGAGTGCCCGCGAATAGACGCGAAAGCAGAAAGGTGGATTCCTCTTCCTTTCGGGCGAGTTCGTGTAATTCGCGGGCCTACCTCTGCGGCGAGCGAACCTTCCATGGCTGGACCAGCTTCGGCGGCGGCTCGCCGTGTTTCGGCAGAGGGATAGTCGGCGGGTGCGGATCGTATTTGCGCTTGATCGCGGGCTTGCGCGATTGGTCGTCGGACATTCCCAACTTCGGCGGCTGCGTTTCCGCGTGGACGACCTCGGGCGGGTGCGACCACGTTTGTGCTTCGAGCGATTCGCCGCCGATCTTGCCCTCGGGAAATTTCATCTCGCCGAGTTTGAACTCGGGCAGATGGAGCGATGGCATCGCGCCGGGCACTTGCATCGGCGCGGGTGCGGCGCTCGTGGCGTGCTCGAGCGTTTGGTAGCCGTTGACGACCCACTCCAGCTTGCCGCTCTGGATGTCCACCATCAATCCATGCACCGGCACGCGCGGGCCGATGAGCGGGCTCGCGCGCACGTGCTCGACGGCCTTCATCACGTTCTGCCGTTCGCTGGCGAAGAGGCCGAAGTATTCGTTAAGATTCTCCGGCAGCCGCGCGCGGTCGATGCCCAACGCGCGCAAGCGGTCGGTGAGCTGCATCATCGTGGTCTTGCACACGAGGCAATCGGTGTGGCCGATGATGACGATCTCGCGGCCGCCCTTGACCGCGCACGCCAGCGCCAGCGAACGCATCGTGCTCGAGAGCGGGCCGGTGATGATGTTGCCCGCGTTGCGCAACCAGATGAACGACTCCTCCGGCACGCCCAGCACTTCGGGGATGAGCGGATTGAGCCGCGGATCAATGCACGTCAACGCCACCACCGGCAGTTCGTCGGCAAAATCCGCCGGCCGCAACCCGGCGTTCGGGTCGCCCGCCGCCGCGCGGTGGTTCGCGTCGAGAATGGCTTCAAGGAGGTGCATGGCTTAATGGCGGAGCAGCGCGGTGAAACCGGCTTGCTCAAAGTGCTGGTCGGAGGTCAGGGCGTGGGAAAGCCCCCACTCGCGCATCACAACAAACGAAATGCAGTCCGTCAGGCTCCACGCCTTGTCGGTCCGGGAGCAAAACAGGTCGAGGCCACGGCGACAAAGCTCCTGGTCCAAAGGGACGATTTCGGTCTTGGGGTCCTTCTCGAAATTTGTGAGCAGATCAATTCCAAGGCTGCGCAGGGGCGGCTTTGCCAGGGCGTTGCCGATTTCAAGCAACACCGCCCGCGTCGTGAACAGCCGGACTGGTTTTGCCTTCAGTTCGGCCGCGATTCTCGCCGCGGCGGAGTGATGCTGATCGGCGGTTGAGACCAGTGCGATGGTGTACGCCGAATCGAGGAAGAACGCATCAGAGGGCATTCTTCTTGTCTCCGTAGAGGTAGTCGTCGAGGTGCTCCGACCAATCCGGCGGCCCTTGCAGGTTGGCCTTCAGCGCGATGTCGATCCACGCGTGAGGTTCGCCGGTCTTGGCCGGTTGCGGAGGCTGCTGGCTGATGGATTCAACGTAGTGCAACACGTCCTCCTGCTTCTCGGGCGGCAGCGCGTTCAACTTTTTGAGGATGGCTTCTGCGGTGCTCATGGGCGACTGGATGGGAGTTTACGCCGGGCGGAAAGGGAATGCCAGCGCAGGGGCGAACTCCGCGGGCCGCAACCCGGCGTTCGGGTCGCCTGCCGCCGCGCGGTGGTTCGCGTCGAGGATGGCTTCAAAGAGGCGCATGGCGGGAAGTGATTGCCGCTGGCGGACGCAAGCATCGCGTGAGCTGGGCAACGTCGGAGAACAACTCGTCGAAGTCGGAGACTGATTCGGCGACGCCCCCGGACGCCTGCCCGACAGCGGCGAAACCCATAAAAAGCTCACTTTTTCGAGCTTTTTCAACTCCGCATCGGTTTACCGGACCACCGGAGACGCATTTCACGCCGAATTGGCGTTCTGGCAGCCCAGCGTTCGGATCGCCCGCCGCCGCGCGGTGGTTCGCGTCGAGGATGGCTTCAAAGAGGCGCATGTTGTATTGGGCGGCTATGCCACTTTCTTGCGGCCGGCGAGCAGGTAAATAAACGCACCGAGTGCGTGTGTGAGCGCGATGACGAGCGTCCACGCGATCTTCTCGCCATCGGTGAGCGCCTTGTTGCGGACGCAATCGATGAGCATCCAGATCCAAAACGCGAAAGACGCCAGCCCTATCGTGAGGATCAGCAGGATTTCAATCCCGCCCAGCATTCCGGCAAACATAACGTCAGTCCTTTCGGTAGGAATTTTGAATGGCGCTCATTTCGAGCCCATTCACGTCTTGGGCGGCGGCTCCTGGCCTTGCGCCTCGCGCATTCCCTCGACAACGCCTTTGGCGACGGCTTTGGAAACGGTCTTGACGCCTTCCTGTGTGTTCTCGGCGAGGTAATTCACGGTGTCACTGATCACCGGGGCGGATTCGGCGGCTGCATATCGCTGGAGAGCACCCATGAATCCAAACATGCACAGCACCGCGCCGACGAACATCAGCGGCATCCCGACGAAACCGCACCAAAACAACTTCGGCCGACCGCCGCCGTTCATGCTCGCCATGAAGTCGATGAACGCAGTAGCCGTGAAGAGGATTCCGAGGAGCAGGACAATCGGTCCGGCGATCCGCAGAACGCGCCGAACCGTCGGGTGTCGCGGCGAAACGAGCGACGGTTTGTTTGCTGCGCCTTGTGTGAGAGGAGTCATATTCTTCGTGTCTTGGCACTCTTGCCTTAAGCCTTCGTCTCATCCTTCCCCATCGCCTTCCTCAGCGCGGGGACTTGTTCGAGCAGCTTCTCGAACTTCACGCCGGTCAGGCTCTCGAGCACGGGCGGGAGTTGCGAGATGATGGTGGTCACGTCGCCGGTCAGCTTGCTCGCGCCGCCGCCGGGGCCGGGGCCGGCGTTGATGATGACCATCTTCTCGGTCTTCGCCAGCGGCTCGCTGATGCGGCCGGCCAGCTCGGGCAGGACGCGCACGATGAGTTCGATCACCGCCGCCTCGTTGTATTGCTTGAAGCTCTCGGCCTTCAGGCGCATCGCCTCGGCGGTGGATTTGCCCTGTGCCTCGATGATCGCGGCCTCGGCCAGACCGCGCGCCTTGTTCGCGTCGGCCTCGGCAATGCCGGTGGCCTTGACGACGTCGGCGCTGGCGAAACCGGTGGCCTTGGTGGCGGAGGCGGCGCCGGCGGCCTCGGTTTCGAGCTGGAACTTGCGCGCGTTGGCCAGCGTCTCGACGCGGTAACGCTCGGCGTCGGCGGGCTTCTGCACCATCGCTTCGAGTTCGCGCTGCTTGCGGGAGATTTCCTGCTGTTGCAGTTCGATCTGCTTCTGCTTCTCGATGATCTGCACCTGGACTTCCTCGGCCTTGACGAGCTGGCCGGTCTTGAACTTCTGCAAGTCATAGGCGAGGTCGGCCTGGGCCTTTTGCACGTTCACCGTCGCTTGGTACTGCGCGACGTTCGACTGATAATCACGTTGCGCCTCGGCGATCTTGGTGTCGGCGGCGAACTTGGCCTCCTGCCCGGCTTGTTGCGCCTGCGCGGAGCGGATCATCGAATCCCGGTCGGCCTCGGCCTGGGCGATGATGGCGTCACGTTTAACCTGCGCGATGCGCGGCTTGCCGAGTGCGTCGAGGTAGCCCTGCGTGTCGCGGATATCGCGGATGGTAAAGCTGACGATGCCCAGGCCCATGTTCGCCATGTCGCCGGCGGCGACCTCCTGCACCTTCGCGGCAAAGGCGTCGCGGTTCTGGTAAATCTCCTCGACGGTCATCGTGCCGAGGATGGCGCGCAGGTGGCCTTCCATGGTCTGCATGGCGATATTCATGATCGCGGCGGTGTCCTTGCTGAGGAACTGCTCGGCGGCGGTGGCGATGGAGATGTCGTCGCCCTTGACCTTGATCTGCGCGACGCCGTCCACCTTCACGGGCACGCCTTTGCTGGTGTAAACCTCCGGCGTCTGCACGTCGATGGTGAGCAACTCCAGCGAAAGCACGTCCACCTTTTCGATGACGGGGAAGACAAAAGTGCCGCCGCCCTTGACGATGCGGAAGCCGCGTGTGCGCACCGAACCGTCGGGGTCGGTGACGCGATACTGGCGGCCGGAGACGACGAGGACTTCGTTGGGGCCGACCTTGGTGTAACGGCTGGCCCACACGGCGCCGAAGATGATGACGACGATGACGATGCCGACGACGGCTAGGGCGGCGAGGCCGAAGCCGGCGGGGAGGTTGAGCTGGGCGAGGATGGGGAGGAGGTTCATCTGAGTGTTGAGTTTTGAGTGCTTGGCTTCCTGGAAAGCGAATCAGACTTTGACGACGTAAAACTGTGTCCCCGCGATGCGCGTGATCTTCACGGTGGCGCCGTTGCCGATGGCGGTGTTGTTCTCGGAGCGCGCGGGGGCCGAGTAGCGCGAGCCGCTTTGCACGTAGGCAATTTCGCCGACGCCGTTCTCGCTGATCGGCGTGATGACGGTGGCCGTGGCGCCGATGAGCGTGGCGACGCGCGATTCGCTGGAGCTTTGCGTCTTGCGGAAGATCGTGCGGAACAGCCACAGCACCGCCGCCGCGATGCCGACCCCGCCGAGGGCCGAGAGCGGCAGGCTGATCCACGGGCTACTGGTGGCTTCGACGCGCGCGAAGATCATCCCGAACCCGCCGAACGCCGTGATGAACGACGCAATGGTCGTGGGGCTGAGCGCCGAGAAACCCGGCATGTCGTGCGTGCCGAAGCCCGCCTCCGCGTGCCCGTCCGCGCCGATGTCCGCGTGGCCGACGTCAACGTCGTGCCCGCCCCACAGGTGCGACGTGAACGCGGTGATGAAGGTGAACAGGAGTCCGACTCCGAAACAGATCAGATAGACTAGAAATAAATCCATACGCCCTCGCTCGCTTTAGTGTTGGTCAGAGTAAAAAGGTCACGACGACTTCAAGCAAGCCAGAAAGGACATCAATCGTCAGTCCAATCGGGCCGTCGAGCAGCCGGCTCCGGAGACTTATCGGTTCGCGGTTCATCGGTTCATCTGAGTTTCAACCGCCACTACGAAAGCGCACGGGGCGCAAGTCGTCTGCTACAAGTTGCCCGGCGGTTTGTAAGCTTGGATGAGTTTCGCGGGCGCTCTTCTTCCCGCTTGCCACGTGCGGCTTGCCTTCTACCCTCGCGCCATGCAATCCCATGAGCTGCTCCGCGAGGTGCTCCAGAAAACCAGCGCCAAGCAAATCTCCGCCGACCTCGGCCTGTCGCTCTCGCTCATCTACAAATGGGCCGAGCCGGACGAGAGCGGCGGAAGCGGCGCGGCGAATCCGCTCGACCGCATCGAGCAACTGCTGCGCTGCACGCGCGACGAACGCATCGTGCAGTGGCTTTGCGAGCGCGCCGGTGGCTTCTTCATCCGCAATCCCAAGCATCACCATGCACATCCAGATTACCTCATCCCGGCGACGAACCAGATCGTGCAGGAGTTCGCCGATCTCCTGGCCGTCATCGCCACCGCGGCCGCGGACGATTCGATCAACAAAGGCGAGGCGAAGACGATCCGGCGGCGCTGGGAGGAGTTGAAGTCGGTGACGGAGAATTTTGTGCGCTGTTGCGAGGAAGGAAATTTCAGCCGCTTGAAGGACGCATCAGCCACCAGTGCGGCAAAGTCGGCGTGAGCAGCGAGAGCTGATTGCGGGTGGGATGTCGGAGATTTCAGAAATTTTCCCGCCGCGCTCCCATCCGGCAAGGAGCCTGCTTGAGTGGCGGTGCGTATGATTTGTCAGTCGACCGAAATAGGGATCGAGATGGTTTCCAACAACGTGAAATCGGTGCGGTTTGTCGAGTTTGCGCGTCTGTTGAATGAAACCAGTAGTATTGCAAAATGCCATCATCCCGTTTGCGAAATGCATGATGCGATGGACCGCAGTTGCGGCCGTCGCGAGTGCGCTCGCCCTTGAAATAGATTCCGGTCTCGCCCAGGAGGTCAATCCCGCCGGGCGTCCTTTCCCCAAACTCCAACTCCCTGCGCACGCGCGAGGCGCGGAGATAATTTCGGCGCTCGGCGACCGGCTGCCCGAAGTGGCCGCGTTCTACGGCAAGTCGTCCGCTGAACTGCGCTCGATTGCCACGCGCGATCACTCGATTCGCGCCGACCGCGCGGGGCGGTTGCACTACGTTTGCGATGCGCTGCCACGGGTGGAGGCCGGGGCGGGCGCGGGCGCCGCGGAGAGCATCGTCGCGGCGGGGCCGTATCCCGCGAGCGACACGTTTCTGCTGCACAGCAGACCCGGTGCGACGAAGGTGATCTACCTCGACTTCACCGGACACACGACTTCAGGCACGTCGTGGAACAGCGCTTACACCGGCGGCACGGATTTCACCACGCCGCCCTTTGACATCGATGGCAATCCGGCTTCGTTCAGCGCGACTGAACTGGATCGCATCCAATACATCTGGCAGCGTGTGGCGGAGGATTATGCGCCGTTCGACGTGGACGTCACGACGCAGGACCCCGGCGTCGAGGCGTTGCGCAAGACGAGTTCAAGCGATGCGAATTACGGAGTGCGCGTGTGCATTGGCGGGAGCTGCTACGATTGGTTCGGCTACAGCGCAGGGGGCGTGGCTTACGTCGGTTGCTTCAGCTGGAGTTCCGACACGCCGTGTTTCGTTTTTCCCGCGCAACTCGGGAACGGTGCGGAGAAATACACGGCCGAAGCGATCAGCCACGAAGCCGGTCACACACTTGGCCTGCATCATGACGGCAAGACCGACGGCACGGCCTATTACGAAGGCCAGGGTAATTGGGCGCCGATCATGGGCGTCGGCTACTAC
>DATDFH010000363.1:0-3511 GCA_036522715.1 Verrucomicrobiia bacterium | reverse complement strand
GGACGTACTGCGCGTTGAGGAGATCGAAGGCGCAGGTTTCTGAAGCCACCAGCCAGGCGACGTAGCCTCCAGGCGTGGTGAGTTTGCCGAGAACGAGCGGACGAAAACCGCGGGGATCGCGCACGGCGTAAAGCTCGTCGGTGGTGAGGACAAGAAGTGAATAGGCGCCCTCGACTTGATTCAGCGCGTCGCCCAGCGCGCCGGAAAGATTGCGGGCCTGCGAGCGCGCGAGAAGATGGACGATGACCTCGGTGTCGCTGTTGCTCTGGAAAATCGAGCCGCGATGTTCGAGCTTGCGGCGCCACTCGGCGGCGTTCGTGAGGTTACCGTTGTGGCCGAGCGCGACCTTGCCCTTGTTGCAATCGATCACGATGGGTTGGGCGTTCAGTAGCGCTTTATCGCCCGCAGTGGAATAGCGGGTGTGGCCGATGGCCAGGCTGCCGGGAAGTTTGGCGAGAACGCTTGGCTGAAAAATCTCTTCGACTTCGCCCATGGCGCGGTGCGTTAGCAATTCCTTGCCGTCACTTGAAACGATTCCGGCGGATTCTTGTCCGCGATGTTGCAGAGCGTAGAGGCCGAGATAGGCGAGGTTCGCGGCTTCGGGATGGCCGAAAACGCCGAAGACGCCACATTCGTCGTGGAAATGATCGTCGAGAAATTTGAATTCGCGTTCTCGTTGCATCAGACAACCTGTGACCGCGGCTTCGACTGTGCAAACTGAGACCGAACTTCCGGCCAGAAAAACCAAAACAAGACTGTTAGCGCGGTAACCAACCAGCCTCCTGGTGCTACGGTAGGGCTAACCAGGAGGGCCGCAGCACACGCCAAGCAAAAGAATCCCGTGAGAGAGATTCCCAAGACGCGGGCACGGGGATCAAAGCGATAGAGACCGACTGCTGGAATGAAACAAAGGATCCCTGCCAAAATGTCCCATTCACTTTGAAAGTAGGGCCCTGCCCAAGTCTTTAGACGCCAGGCTGTGCTAACGCCGAGCGTCACAGAGGAAATGCCCATCATGACGAACAATAAACCTACGACAACGTGAACTATCTTCTGCAAGGTCGTCATTTCCTATAGATCGCGCGTTTCAGCAAGTTGGCCCAGGCGTCGCGGAGCGTTTCAACAGAACTGTCGATCACCGCGCGCCCCTTGTGTTCGATGCGGAAAGCATCGCCGCGGATGACCTGGCCGATTTCGCGCGCCACCACGTTGTATTGTCTCGCAATTGCGAGAGCGGCGGCAAGATTTGTAGGCGAAACGGAGACGACGGCGCGGGCACCGCGTTCGGAGAAGAGGGAGAATTCGGCGGGCGCTGCATCATCGAGTTGCACAGAAGCGCCTAAAGAAAAAGAACCGGTCTGAAGACCGGCCACTACAAAAGAGGCCGCGAAGCAGGATTCAGCGATCGTGATCGTGAGGCCACCGTCGGAAATGTCGTGGGCGGATTCGACGACGCCTTCAGCGGCGAGCGCGACGAGGCAGTCGATGAGGCGTTTTTCAGCGGCGAGGTCGATGGCGGGCGGTTCGCCGGCGACGATGCCAGCGATCGCTTTGGAGTATTCGCTCGACGAGGATTCGCGACTGAGCGAGGAGCGGAGAGATTCCTCACTCCGCGGACTTCGTTCGGGATGACCGGCGGTCACCAAACCATCGAGCAATAGAATCACGTCGCCTTCGTTGCGGAACCCGATCTTGAGCACGCGTGAAACGTCGTCCAGGATGCCGAGAACGCCGATCACTGGCGTCGGATAGATCGATTTGCCGAGAGTTTCGTTGTAAAAGCTGACGTTGCCGCCGGTGATGGGCGTACCGAGAGCGGTGCACGCTTCCGCGACACCGTCGATCGCCTCGGAAAATTGCCACATCACCTCGGGCTTTTCCGGACTGCCGAAGTTGAGGCAGTTCGTGGCGGCAATGGGGCGGGCGCCGCTCGAGGCAACGTTGCGCGCAGCCTCGGCGACGGCGTGCATCGCTCCGACGCGCGGATTGAGATAGCACCAGCGGCCGTTGCCGTCGGTTGAGAGCGCGAGAGCGCGCTTGACTTCGTTGGTCTTGGGGTCCTTGATGCGCACCACGGCGGCGTCGCTGGCACCCGGTCCGGCGAGCGTGTTTGTGCGCACGGAAGTGTCATACTGCTCGGTGATCCAGCGCTTGGAAGCAATCGCCGGTGACGCGAGCAATTTAAGAAGATTCTGCGTAAGGTTCGTGCCTTCGGGCGCGAACGCAAACCAGTCTTTTTCGGATTCGACCTGCGGCACGGGCGCGGCGATGGGGCGGTTGTAAACCGGTCCTTCTTCGGCCAGCGGATGCGCGGGAATTTCCGCGGCGACAGTGCCGTGATTCTTGATGCGCGCCAGGCCACCTTCGGTGACGCGACCCACAACTACCGCATCGAGGCCCCACTTTTTGAAGACGCCGAGCACTTCCGGCTCGCGGCCTTTTTCCGCCACCAGCAGCATACGCTCCTGCGACTCGCTGAGCATGATTTCGTAGGGCGTCATGCCGGTTTCGCGCTGCGGAACTTTCGCGAGATCAATTTCAATGCCTGTGCCGCCGCGCGAGGCCATTTCCACCGTGGAGCAAGTTAGTCCCGCCGCTCCCATGTCCTGAATCGCCACGACCGCGCCAGTCTGCATAGCTTCGAGGCACGCCTCGAGCAGCAGCTTCTCCATAAAGGGGTCGCCGACCTGCACGTTGGGACGCTTCTGCTGGGATTCCTCGGTGAACTCGGCGGAAGCGAGCAGCGACGCGCCGTGAATGCCGTCGCGGCCGGTTTTCGCGCCAACGTAAATCACGGGATTGCCTGCGCCCTTGGCCTTGGCGAAAAACACATCCTCTTTGCGGGCGATGCCGAGCGCCAGCGCGTTGACCAGCGGATTTTGCGAGTAGCAGGACTCGAAAGCGACTTCCCCGCCGACCGTGGGAACGCCAAAACAATTTCCATAACTTCCGACGCCGCGGATAACGCCATCCAAGATTCGACGATTTGCGGCAAGTTCAGAGGGAAGTGGCGAGCGGCGAGTGGCGAGTGGCGAGACAAAACCATCTTCGGTGATCGGGCCGAAGCGGAGGGAATCGAGCACCGCGATAGGCCGCGCGCCCATGGTGAAAATGTCGCGCAGGATGCCGCCCACGCCGGTGGTTGCACCCTGAAACGGCTCGACGTAACTTGGATGATTGTGGGATTCAATTTTGAACGCGGCCACGAGGCCTTCGCCGATGTCCACGACGCCGGCGTTTTCACCTGGCCCCTGCACCACCAACTTGCCGCGTGTGGGCAAGCGCTTCAGGTGGACTTTGCTCGACTTGTAGGAGCAGTGCTCGCTCCACATCACGCTGAAGATGCCGAGTTCGGTGATATTCGGCTCGCGCCCAAGAATTTGCTTCACGCGCGCGTATTCTTCGGCGGTCAGGCCGTGCTCGGCGGCGATTTCAGGAGTGACTCGGATTTCCGTGGGTGCCGTGGCCATTTCGCTTTACGCCGTGGCCTTTGCCGCGCCGACGAGCGCTT
>DATDFH010000362.1:0-3764 GCA_036522715.1 Verrucomicrobiia bacterium | reverse complement strand
CGTAAGTGAATCGGAATCGTGCGAGTGCGCGGCGCCCGCAGTGCGGCAGCTCAATCTCATGGATGCGATGCACTGGCTCACAGCCGGTGCGACGAGCTTCGCACGCGGCCTCAACGACACGCCGAAAATCGTCGCGCTTGGCATTGCCGCCAGCGCGACGCTGGCGATCCCAGCGGGCGCGGGCTTCGTGCTGGTGACCATCGCGATGGCGTTGGGCGGATTGCTGGCCGGACTGCGCGTGACTGAAACGCTCGCGCGAAAGGTCACCGCGATGTCGCCGGGAGAAGGCTTCGCGGCAAATCTCGTGACGTCGTTGCTCGTGATCGCTGCCTCTTGGTTCGCGCTGCCGGTTTCGACTACGCACGTCAGTTCGGGGGCGATCATCGGTCTGGGTCTGCACCGGCGCGGTGAGGGTGTTCGTTGGCGGACGGTGTTCGAGATGGCGCTGGCATGGCTGGTAACGCTGCCGGTGGCGGCCGTGATTGCGGCTGCGGTTTATCTGCTCCTGCGGCGTGTCGGATGAATCGGTTTGAACAGAAGCTTGTCGCGCACGGGCGCACGCTGCGGCGCGCGAGGCTGGAGGTCCTCCAGATCAACGTCGGCCGCAAGTGCAACCAGGCCTGCCGCCACTGTCACGTCGATGCCGCGCCGTGGCGCACCGAAATGATCGACGAGACGACGGCGCGACGCATCGGCGATTGGATCTGGCAGCACCGCCCTCCCACGGTGGATCTCACTGGTGGCGCGCCGGAGTTGAGCGAATGGTTTACCTACTTCGTCGAGACCTCGCGTAATGCCGGCCTGCACGTAATCGACCGGAGCAACCTTACGATCATCGAGGAAAAGGGTTTCGACTGGCTGCCTGCGTATCTCGCCGAACACGAGGTCGAAGTGATCGCGTCGTTGCCCTGCTACTCGGCGGCGAACGTGAACCAGCAGCGCGGCAACGGCGTGTTCGAGAAGAGCATCCGCGCGTTACGACGATTGAACTCCGCCGGTTACGGCACGCGACTGCCGCTGCATCTGGTTTACAACCCGCTCGGCCCGACTCTTCCACCGCCGCAAACTGAGTTGGAGGCGGACTACAAGGAAGCGTTGCAGTGCGACTTCGGCATCGTATTCGACCGTCTGTTCACGATCGCCAACCAGCCGATTGCGCGCTTTGCAGAGGACCTGCACAAACAAGGCCGTTGCGCGGAATACCTCGAACTGCTCGCCAACAGCTTCAATCCCGCGACGGTCGAGGGTCTGATGTGCCGCACAACCTTGAGCGTGGATTACACCGGCGCGATCTACGATTGCGACTTCAACCAGATGTTGGCCATGCGAATGAGCGCGGAATGCGGAACGCAGAACACGGAGTCGAATGGCAAGTCGCTCCACATTTGGGACGTGACGCCGCCGATGCTCGAACAGCGTGAAATCCTCACCGGTGATCATTGCCTGGCCTGCACTGCGGGCTGCGGCTCGAGTTGCAGCGGGGCGTTGGTCTGAACTCAGTGCCGCTTGCGCCGGCCCATCGAGAGGATGCTCGTCCCGTGCGTGACGATGCCGCTGCCGCCGATGATCACGCGGCGCACCGGCCGGCCGGTCTTTGGGTCCTTCGTCAGCGGCGGGTCGCTCATCTTCTGCTCGACCTCGAAGCGGCGCGGCTTGTCGGTTGGCTTGGAGGGAATGGTTTCGTAGACGTAGGTCGCCATAGGCCGGAGTACGATTGGTCTTCTGCGGCAATTTTGACCACGACCCGCGCAGGGTTCAACCGGAATCGCAGTTGAACATGCGCGCCACCAGCAGTATGAACAGCCGCGCATGGGCATGAAATTGACCGACACACAGAAACAGCAGGTGGCCGCGTGGATCGAGCAGGGACTCAAACTTTCCGAGGTGCAGAACAAGCTTGCCGCCGAGTTCGATGCGCGCCTGACTTACATGGAAGTCCGTTTCCTGATCGACGATCTCAAGCTCAAGCCCAAGGATCCGGAGCCGCCCAAGCCGCCACCCGCGCCCGCTCCGCCCGCCGCGCCCGCCGCGGAGTTGGATGATGAGTTGGACGAACTCGTACCCGAAGCCGCGCCGCCCGCCTCCGGCTCCGGCAACGTGAAGGTGAGCGTCGATCAAGTCACGCGTCCCGGCGCAATGGTCAGCGGCAAGGTCACCTTCAGCGACGGCCAGACGGCCGAATGGTATCTCGATCAACTCGGCCGCCTCGGCCTTTCGCCCAAGACGCCGGGGTACCGTCCACCGCAATCGGACGTGATGCTTTTCCAGACGCAGCTCCAGGCCGCGCTGGCCAGCGCGGGGTTCTAAACCGCACCGAGCGCGTTGGGGAATCAACACTTGCTGGTCGCGCAAAAGCGGGCATCCTGTGGGGCAGTTGTGGGCGATTGGCGCAGTGGCTAGCGCAGATGCTTTACACGCATTTGGTCGGGGGTTCGAGTCCCTCATCGCCCACCAGCTTCTTCCGATCCCCCGCGATAAATCTTGGTCATCGCGGCGTTTGGTGTTAACTGGCCCGCGTGAAATTCGCCCTGCGACTTGGTCTTCTCCTGCTCGCGGTCGTTGTGGCGTCGGGCGCTGAGTTCCTCCCGCCGGGGCAGCGGCCGTTGCCGCTTGGGGTGCATGCGCTCGTCGGCGGGCGCGTCGTGCCCAAGCCGGGACAGGTGATCGATGGCGGCACGGTGCTCATTCGCGACGGCCTCATCACTGCCGTCGGCACGAACCTCGTCGTGCCGGCCGATGCGCGCGTGTGGGACCTAAAGGGCGCGACGGTCTATGCCGGGTTCATCGATGCTTACCTCACGGTCGCCGACACGAATCTCCCGGTCACGACAACCGAAACCATGCCGATTCTGACTTCGGGCGCGGCGCCGTTCAAAGGCGTGGTGGGCGATCAGCGCGACCGCGGCGAGCGTGGGCCGGGTTCCGACGTGCCCACGGTGGCGCCGCAGCGCCGGCGCGTGGAAACGTATTCGCCGGACGCGAAGGAACTCACTGCGTTGCGCGAGCTGGGATTCACGGCGGGGAATGCCATTCCCACCGCGGGCATTCTTCGCGGCACCAGCGCGCTGGTGGCGTTGTCCGACGTGGACCCGAACGAGGCGGTGTTGAAGGCGGACACCTTTCAACATGCGGCGTTCGACACGGCCGGGCGAGAAGAGGGTTATCCAGGGTCGCTGATGGGCGTGATCGCGGTGGTGCGGCAGACGTTTTTTGACGCGCAGCATTACGCGCTGGACTGGGCGGACTACGAAGTCAACGCGAGCGGGCGCAAGCGGCCCGCGTTCAATCCTGCGCTGGCGGCCTTGCGCGCGAGCGCCGAACGCAAGTTCCCCGTGGTGATCGAGCCGGGCAGCGTGTTGATGGTGGATCGTGCGGCGCGCGTGGCGCAGGAGTTGAATCTCGATTTCCTCATCACGGCCAGCGGCCATGAGTGGCGCCGGCCCGATCTGGTGAAGGCAACCGGCGCACGCTTCATCGTGCCGGTGAATCTCCCCGGGATGCCCAAACTGCCGCGCGACGAGGATTGGGAACAGGTGACGCTCGACCAGCTTCGTGCGTGGGACTGGGCGGCAGAGAACGCGGCGCTGTTGCGCAAACAGGGACTGAACATCGCGCTGACCACCTACGCGCTGGCCGATCGGAAAAGTTTCCGCAAGAACCTGCGGACGGCGGTGGACCGCGGCTTGAGCGAGGACGATGCGCTGGCTGCCTTGACGATTGCGCCGGCGCGCTTCTGTGGCGTGGACAAATGGCTCGGAACCATC
>DATDFH010000361.1:0-7512 GCA_036522715.1 Verrucomicrobiia bacterium | reverse complement strand
AGTGCGCGCCCTGCCAGTCGAGCAATTGCTCATCGACCATCCTGCCTGGGCGCGGATCGAAGCAGAACAGCTCGATCAACAGCGCCTTTTGCTCGTCTGTCAGCGCGCGCTGCTTCTTCTGGAGGTCGAGGAACGTCTTGTTATCCTGTCGGTACGGTTTCCAAAAGGGCCGCTCCTCGTACTGCCAGGGGAACAGGGACCGGCGTCTGGCCGCAAAGCGGCGTTCGACCTCGGCGATAATGAGGTCCTGAATCGTTTCCTCCGGGCAGCCCACGGCGCGCAGGCGGGCGATGCATTCCTTGAGGTCGGCGGATTGAAGCTGGCTCCACCGCAACCTGGATGCGGGGACGCTGGAAGAGGGCATTGGAGATGCGGCAGGTGCGATGGGTTGGGCAACTTCGGTCGCGGTGACGGCGAGGCTGGCCGGGCTGGAAGCGGGCGGCAGTGGGCTGGCAGTGCGCGGCGTTGGGCGATGCCAGTATGCGAACAAGCCCACGTTCGCGGCGAGCGAGAGGGCGATGATCGCGGCGGAGGTTTTCATGACGCTGGCGGCTGGGTGATGCTGCGCGAGCTATTCATTGCCTGTGCCGCTGGTCTTCGGAGGCGGGGGCTTCACGTTGCGCAGCCACCAGCCGCCGCTGGTCTGGTAGGCTTTGGCCCGGCGCTCGCCCAACACGCCGGTCAGCTCCTGCGCGGTTTCATCGTAGATCGCTTGGAGCGCCGCGTTGCGTTGCTCGGTGGAGAGGCTTTTGTCGCGACGAATCTTTCCCGCGGCGTCCTCGACGCTGTGCTTCATGTCCGCGACCTTGAACACGTCTTCCTTTGGCAATCCTGCGTCCAGCAACTGCCGCGTCGAGTAGTCCTCGTAGAGTTTGAATTCCTTGAGCCGGTCGGCTGGGAGGACCTGCGCGAGGAGTTGTTCGGCTTCCTTCTTCGGCTGCCCAAGCTGTTGATTCAATTGACGGGCATCGGGCTCGTCATTGGACCGCGAGTCTTGAAGGTCCGCGAGCGTCCGCTTGTAGCTGAAGAGCGCGCGGAACTCCGCCTCGTTCGGATCGAATTTCTGGAGGGTGGCAGAGAGGTTCTGAGCCACATCAGACTGGCGCAGCTCATACTGCTCGATCTGTTCGGGTGTCAGGACGGTCGCCAGCTCGGCGATGAACTTGCGCTGGATCGCGCGTCCTTCCCGCTGGTCCTCCTCGTCGTAGTAACCGGCTCTCTGGGTGTGAAACTCTTGCTGTGTTTCACTGAATCGCTCGTACATCCTTTCCACGATTTCTCGTTGTTCTTTGGACAGCTTGCCGAGCATGGCTGCCAGCCCGTCCGGTTCGCCCCAGTCATCGCGCATCAGTGTGAACACATCTTGTCCCAGCAGCGACTTGATCAACTCGTCTTGCTCCTTTTCCAGCGCGCGTGTTTGTTCGCGCTGTTCCTTCGTCTGCCGCCCGCGGTGATCATAGCGCTCGTACTCGTTTCGCTGCCAGTAGGGTCGTTCGTCCTTGGGCGGCAGCAGCGCGGCGAGCTTGGGCCGATACAGCTTGCTGATCTCCGCGATGATGATGTCGCGAATGACCCGCTCCGGACAGCCCAGCGCGCGGAGCCGGGCGATGTATTCACGGTAATCGTCGGCCTCAAGTTCGCTCCAGTTGAACAGCGCCGTCGCAACCGCCGCGTTGTTGGTCTCAGTCTCGGATGCCGGGGCGGGCGTGGATTGCTTTGGCGCGGGAGCTTTGGGGAAGCGGAAGGGTTGAGGCGCGACCGGGGCGTTCGCCACGGGTTCCGGCGTTCGTGAGCGAAAGATCGCCGTAGCGAGCGCGACGTTGACCGAGACTGAAACGAGCAGGATTCCCCATCTCGCTTTCATGGCCCGGAGGGTAGGGGAGGTGGCGCGTCTGGTCGAGTTTGTTCTCGGAGAAGGTTCGCAAGCCGCAGCAGCTTTCGGTAGGACGGCGAGAGGAAGATGATTATGACCGATGTTGGCGAGCGGAGGGTAGGTGAGCACCCCAGTCGCAGTCAGATTGCGATGTAGTGGTAAGCCGCCTCGCCGGTGATGACCAGCGATTGAAAGGAGCGCGGTGGCTGGAAATTGGCCTGCGTATCTCGCGTCTTTGAGGCGGGTTATGGGCGTGGTTTGTCAATCGCAATGGATCCCTTGAATTTGACAAGAAACGCGGTGTGGCCCAAAATTTCGTATGAAAACCCGGTTTGTAGGTTACTACCGGGTATCCACCGACAAGCAAGGACTGCAAGGGAACGGAATTGGAGCGCAGAAGCAGATCGTCGGACGATACCTCGCCGGGATGGATTGCGAATTGTTGGCGAGCTTTGAGGAGGTGAAAAGCGGCGACGAAAGCAAGCGGCCGCAACTTCAGGCGGCGATCCAACTGGCGAAGGAGAAGAAGGCGGTGTTGATCG
This sequence comes from Verrucomicrobiia bacterium, assembly GCA_036522715.1. Classification (GTDB taxonomy): domain Bacteria; phylum Verrucomicrobiota; class Verrucomicrobiia; order Limisphaerales; family JACQFS01; genus DATDFH01. Next base: position 5,097 of record DATDFH010000361.1, on the reverse strand, counting down.
TCGCGAAGCTGGACCGGTTAAGCCGCAACCCGGAGTTCCTGCTGCAACTCCAACAGAGCGGCGTGGAATTCGTCGCGTGCGACATGCCGAATGCGGAGAAGCTCTCGATCGGAATGATCGCGCTGCTGGCGCAACGGGAGCGGGAGTTGATCTCGGAGCGGACCAAGGCGGGGCTGGCTGTGGCGCGATCGCGCGGTGTGGCGTTGGGCAATCCCGATCCCGAGGAGGCTTTGAGGAAGGCAAGGGAGGCAATCCAGCACCGCAAGGCGGAGTTCGCCAGGGCCGCGCTCAAATCCATTCGCGAAATCCAAAGCACTGGCATTGGCAGCTTGAATCGAATCGCGGATTGCCTGAACAAGCGCGGGGAGAAGACGGCGCGCGGAGGCAAATGGACGGCAACCGCAGTGAAGAGGGTTCTTGCTGCCAAAGCGGGTGGCGAGGACCGGAAGTCAATTCGTAAACAACGGAGCGTAGCTGGGCACGCATCGGCGACCGAAGCGAAAGAGCTGATGCATTGGAGATCGCAACTGCTGCGGCTGGTTGTGCGAGCACAGCCGCGCTCCCGCGGCCGATAATGAAATGGGATCCGCCTCAGCGGCCTTACACGTTGTAGGTGCTCGAGGAGGTTGTGCCGCCGCGGCCGGTCCAGTTGGTGTGGAAGAATTCGCCGCGCGGTTTGTCCACGCGCTCGTAGGTGTGAGCGCCGAAATAATCGCGCTGCGCCTGGAGGAGGTTCGCCGGGAGGACGGCGCTGCGATACTGGTCGTAGAACGCGAGCGCGGTGCTGAACGCGGGCACCGGGATGCCGCGCTGGGCCGCCGTCGCCACGACTTTGCGCCAGCCCTTCTGCGCCTTCTTGATCTCGCCGCGGAAATAATCGTCGAGCATCAGGTTCGTCAGCTTCGGGTTCTTGTCGAAGGCTTCCTTGATCTTGCCGAGGAAACGCGAGCGGATGATGCAACCGCCGCGCCACATGAGCGCGATGCCGCCGTAATTGAGGTGCCAGTCGTACTCGGCCGCCGCGGCGCGCATGAGCATGTAGCCTTGCGCGTAGCTGACGATCTTCGAGGCGTAGAGGGCGCTCTTGATGTCTTCGATGAAGGCCTTCTTCTTGTCGGCATTGGCGGCGATGCTGGTCAGCGCGGGGCGGGGGCCTTTGAGTTTTTTCTGCGCCTTGACGCGTTCATCCTTCAATGCGGAGACGCACCGCGAATAAACCGCCTCGGCCATCAGCGTGATGGGGATGCCGAGGTCTTGGGAATTGATGACAGTCCATTTGCCGGTGCCCTTCTGTCCGGCGGTGTCGAGAATCTTGTCCACGAGCGGCGCGCCGTCGTCGTCCTTCTTGGCGAGGATGTCGCGGCTGATCTCGATGAGGTAGCTGTCGAGGTCGCCGGTGTTCCAGTCGGCGAAGACCTGGTGCATCTCGTCGGCGCTCAGGCCGAGACCGGTCTTCATGATGTTGTAGGCCTCGCAGATGAGCTGCATGTCGCCGTATTCGATGCCGTTGTGGACCATCTTCACGTAATGACCCGCGCCCTGTTCGCCGACCCAATCGCAGCAGGGCACGTTGCCGTCCACCTTGGCGGAGACGCCCTGGAAAATGTCCTTCACGTGCGGCCACGCGGCGGGGCTGCCGCCGGGCATGATGCTGGGGCCGCGGCGCGCGCCTTCCTCGCCGCCACTGACGCCGGTGCCGATGTAGAGCAGGCCCTTGCTCTCGCAAAGCTGCACGCGACGATTGGTGTCGTCGAAGAGGGAATTGCCGCCGTCGATGATGATGTCGCCGGCTTCGAGATGCGGGAGGAGTTGCTCGATGAATTCATCGACGGGCTTGCCGGCCTTGACGAGCATCATCACGCGCCGGGGCTTCTTGAGCATCGACACCATCTCGGGGATGGAGCGGGCGCCGAGGACCTTGGTTCCCTTGGCCTCGTTGGCGAGGAACTGGTCCACCTTTTCGACGGTGCGGTTGTAGGCCACGACGGTGAAGCCGTGGTCGTTCATGTTGAGGATGAGGTTCTGGCCCATGACGGCCAGGCCGATGAGTGCGATGTCGCCTGTAGGTTCCATGTTTTGAAATCAGTTCACTCTAGGCCGCGACGATAGCGAAAGAGCAGGGCGGGGGAAGGAGAAATTTCCACACGCGGCCCGGCGGCCCGCCGCGTGGACTCCCAACTTTGCCACTTCGTCGCGCCGCGCGCTTTAGCCACCGAGCTGTAGCCGCGGGTCCTTCTGCAACAACGCGTCAAGGTTGCTCCAACGCGTCTCGTTCATCTGGTTGAACGCGAGCAGGTACACCGCGACGGCTTCGTGAGGATATTTGCCGAGCAGCGTTTCCGTGGTCGCGTGCAGCTTCGCGTCCTCGACCGAGTCGGGGAGGTTTTCCACCACGCCGTCCTCGTGCGCGATGCCGAGGCCATCGAGGAAGTCGCGCAGGAGCGGCTTTTGTTTCTTGAGCAGCCAGCCGCGTAGCAGATTGCCGGCGGACTCGTCCATCGACGGGCGGCTGAGCGCGTTGATCATCATCGGATGGCGCTCGGCGCGGGAAAGCTTTTCGAGGAACAACGGACGCACCTTGCGTGCGTTGGCGACGCCGGCGAGGACCGCCTTGTAGAAGGGTTTGTCCTCGACGAAAAGCTCATCGAGGATTTGCGTCGAGAGTTTCGACGACATAAAGCCGAGGATTTCGTGCGAGGTCATTCCGGTTCAGTGCAAAGTTGCGGATTCAAAATTCAACAGCGCGGACTTGGACGGCGTCAGGCAACCGTCGTGATGGAGATTTTGTTCTTCTGCGCGAACCGTTCGATGTCCTCGCGGTCCAACAGGAGCGTGCGGCCGGCCTCAAACGCCAGCACCGCGATCTTCGCCGCCGCGCAGGCCTCCACTGTGCGCAAGCCGACGGTGGGGATGTCAAACCGCAAATCGTGCTTCTCCTTCGCCAGCTTGACCGCGACGGCGGCGCCGTCCTTGCCCGCGAGTTCGCCGCCACGCGCGAGACATTTGTCGGTACCCTCAAATCCTTCCACCGCGAGCACGGTGCCGTTCTTGACGACGACGGTCTGGCCGATCTCCACCCGGGAGACTTCCTTCGCGATGCGCAGGCCGAACGCCACGTCGGCGCGTTGGGCGTCGGTCAACTCTGGTCCGAGGTGAAATCCGGCTGCGGGCATCAACTCTTTGAGCCACGGTGTCGGGTCGATGAGTTCCACGCCGTCCTTCTGCAACTCATCCGCGATGGCGCCAAAAATTGTGTGCGCGTTCTTCTCCTTGAGGCGGAACATCAAGCCCATCGCGCGCAGGTCGGGGCGCAAGTCAAAGAGGTTCTTCGGCGCGATCTGGCCGACCATCACGCACTGCTTCACGCCGCGCGAAGTAAACGCGTCGATCATCTTGCCGAGCTGGCCGACGCGCAGCCACACAACTTCATCCACGACCTGCGCGAGCGTCGGATCGGTCTCGTCCTCGAACGCGACGGCCACCAGCCGCCGCACGCCGGCCGCGCGCGCGCCGCGGGCAAAGGCCAGCGGCAGCGAGCGGTTACCCGCAATGATTCCGAGCGTTTCAGGCTGGCCGTTCATGGCGGCGCGAACCTTAGCGGTCGCGTGCGCCTTCGCCAACAGATTTGCCGGAAGGCATGATTCGCTTTGACAGGCGGCGGATTTGTCGATGGCATTGCGGCAACACCTATCATCATGAACAAGCTTCTCCTCGCCTTCTCGATCTTTGTCGCTGCTGCTGCGGTGTGTATCTCGTCCGCTCGCGCCGCTGACGCGAAAGTTTATGAACTCCGCATCTACACGACGGCGCCCGGCAAGCTCGATGCGCTGCTTGCGCGGTTCCGCGACCACACGTGCAAGATTTTCGAGCGGCACGGCATGGAGAACATCGGCTATTGGGTGCCGGTCGAGAAGGATCAGGGTGCGGAGAACACGCTCATCTACATCATCGCTCACAAGAGCCGCGATGCGGCGAAGGCGTCGTGGGCCGCGTTTGGCAAGGACCCTGAGTGGCAGGAGGCGCGCAAGAAGAGCGAGGAGGCCGGCAAGATTCTCGCGAAGACCCCGGAGTCGATCTTCATGACGGAGACCGACTACTCGCCCGCGCTCAAACTTGGCGTAGAAAAAGGTCCGCGTGTGTTCGAACTGCGCGACTACACCACGCCCGATGGACAGGTCGATGCACTCGATGCGCGTTTCCAGAACCACACCGTCAAGCTCTTCGAGAAGCACGGCATGGTGAACATGGCGTACTGGCATCCGACCGATAAAGAGAAGGGCGCTGGTTCGCGCCTGATCTACATCCTCGCGCACGCGAGCGTGGACGCCGGCAAGGCGTCGTTTGATTCCTTCCGCAAGGACCCCGACTGGATTGCGGCCAAGGACGCATCGGAGAAAAAGGCCGGCGGCTCACTCACGGTGAAGGACGGCGTGAAGTCCACCTACATGAAGGCGGTGGATTTCTCGCCGATCAAGTAAGCGTTTGAAGCACGCGCACAAATGCTCCGCTTGCTGCTCTTCATCGGCCTCGTCTCGGTCGGGAGCGCATGGCCGATGTGGGTGATGTACTTCCGGCGAGTTCGCGGTGAGAACCTGAAATGGTCGTTCATCGCTTCGATTGCTCCGAGCATCGTCACTCTCCTTGCCGTTTCAGTCTTGATCGGGGCCATCGACCCTCTATCCCGCACGAACCGCGCTCCTTTCTGGTTGCTGTTCAGTCTTATCGTCTTGCTGCCCTACTTCGGGGTCGGAATCGCAATTCTTCGGCGACGCCGCTAGGCAGCGACTGGATTCTTCAATTGAGAGTTGCGAGTTTTCAATTGCGATGACGCTGTCCGCGCGCATCATTCAAACATGAGCGACATCATCTATCCCCGAAGCATCCGCGAGACGATGTGCGGGTGGGTTCATCTCCCGCGCTACATTGACAAAATCCGGCTGCACCTCGCCGGCAAATTGCACGCCGACTATCAGGGCAACCTCGGCATCGGCCACGACGGGCGTTGGCTCAAAGCCGCGGGACTCACGCACGAGCAGTTCCTCGCGGTGGTAAGGAACAGCATCACCGACGGCGAAGTGGCGGATTGGGTGCGGAAGA
>DATDFH010000360.1:0-4032 GCA_036522715.1 Verrucomicrobiia bacterium | reverse complement strand
GTCCACGCTGCACCAGATGGGCGCAGCGGTGAGCGTGCGGCCGGGCCATTGGCGATCGGGAAGATTCACCGGGGGAAACGGCCGGTATTTGGTCGCAGGATTTTTCAGCATGGCGCTTTCTGGTTATGACTCTTCAACGTTTGAACCGCAAGCCAGTGGTGGAAAAACGAAAACCCCACCGCCGTCGCATCCGGCAGTGGGGTTTTGAAATCGTTTTGTGTCCGATCAGAACCCGGTTGCCGGGCTGCCAAGCAGCAGTCCGTCAAGGAGCGACAGTCGAAGGTTCCGGTTCAGTTTCACTGGGCGGAGTAATACCGGCGGACGCACCGGCGGTCAAACCGAATCTTGCGGGTCATTCGGGCTTCCGGCCGACGTTGATGCTCATCATGCCGCCGAGGAGGTGGATGATGCGCGTGTCCACGAAGCCCGCGGCGTGCATCCGGTCCTCGACGCCGCGCTGGCCGGGATAGCGGAGCAACGATTCGAGGATGTAGGCGTGCGTCGCCGAGTCGCCGCAGAAAAGCCGGCCGAACAGCGGCACGAACCAGCGCAGGTAGCCGAAGTAGAGCGCGCGCATCGCCGCGTTGTCTGGTTTCCCGAAATCCAGCACGAGCGCGCGACCGCCGGACTTCAGCACGCGCTTCATCTCGGCCAGACCGCGGTCGAGATCGGCAAGGTTTCGCAACCCGTAGCTGATGGTCACGATGTCGAAGCTCTTGTCCGAGATCGGCAACTTCTGCGCATCGCCGCGGATGAATTTGCAATTGGCGATTTGCGGATCGCCATCGGCGGTCGCCCTACGCTCCGCCACCGCCAGCATCTCCGCGCTGAAATCCAGCCCCGTCACTTCGCAGCCCGCGCGCGCCAAGGCAAACGCCACATCGCCCGTGCCGCAGCAGAGGTCGAGCGCCCGTTTCCCTGGCGCCGGTTCGGCGAGGCGCACGAGCTTGCGTTTCCAGAGCCGGTGCAGGCCGAGGCTCTGGAGGTCGTTGATGAGGTCGTAACGCGGCGCAACCTGGGCGAAGAGATCGTTGACCTTCGCCGCGCGCGCCTCGCCCTCGGCATAGAACCGGTTGGCCATGCGAGGGAACGCTAGCACGCCGGCCCGGCTTTTCCCCACGGAAATCAGAACTGCGAAGCTGGCCTGCCGCGTGCTTTCCGAACTGCGAATGTTTGCGCCGGCAACCATCAACGCCCGCGGCGGGCAGCGCGAGACGCGTCACCGCGGCGTGCTTGGTGCCGGCGCGAACATCACGTCGCACGGGCGCCCGTCCAGTTTGTGGGCAGATGCCGTGCGCATTTTCCGGGAACCGGACACCCGAGAAGCCGGCCGACGCTGACGTATGCCAACTGAAATGCTGACCAAGCCCGACACGGCGACGCCCGAGGAGCAACAGCTCCTGCAGACGATCGAGATGTTCGAGGTGATCACCCAGTCGCAGCCGCAGGACGTGCAGTCGCTGGAGATCCTCAAGGAAGCTTACTTCAAGCTCAACCGCGGGAAGGAATTCGTCGAAACCTCCAAACGCATCGCGCAGGCGTATGTCGCGATGGGCCAGCTCTCCTCGGCGATCCTCGAATACGAAAGCGTGCTCCAGCGCTTCCCGGACGATCCGGACGTGCAGCAGGCGCTCATGGAAATCGAAGGCAAGGCGATCAACGTCGCCGCCGCCCCGCCGGTGTTCGAGACCGATTTCATCACCCAGCCCGGCGGTGAAAACGCCCCGGCCAAAACCACCGCGGCTTCGCGCGACAACGTTCACTACGACGACGGCCGCCTGGTCATGCAGAAGATTTTTGTGGACGCGAAGGAGTTGGCCCAGTCCGACTTCGATCTTTGCTGGAACAGTCCGCCACTCGACCAGCCGCCCGGCCAGGTGATCGAACCGTTTCTGCAAGTGCTCGCCGACCGCGCGCTCGTGACGCTTGAAAAATCCCTCAAGCTTGTCGCCGACTATTCCAAGCTCTGCTACCTGCCGGTGGACAAGTATGACTTCGACATCGACGTGGCGCGCAGTTTCCCGCGCGATGTTTGCCAGCGATGGTGCGTGCTGCCGCTGGATCGCATGAGCAAGTCGATCCTCATCGCCACCTCCAATCCCTTCAACAAGCAGGCCGCAATCGAACTCGAGGCCGCCTGCAAGTGCCGCTTGTTCTGGTATCTCGCCTCGCCGGTCGAACTGACCAAGGCGCTCCGCAAAGTGTTCCGCTAAATCCAACCTCCCATGCCCCCCGTCAAATCTTTTGGTGAACGCATCGCCGATGCGATGATGGAAGACGGCCTGCTCACGCAGCAACAGGTCGAGGAACTCATCACACAGCAGAAGAAGGACGGCACGCGCCTCATGAAGCTCGTGCTCGACAAAGGCTACGTCAGCGAAGCCGACCTTTCCGTCTCCATGGGCCGCGTGCTCAACACCCCGCCCATCAACCTTCCGCGCATCAGCATCCCGCCCGACATCAGCGACCTGATCCCGAAGGACGTCGCCCACACGCACAAGGTCCTGCCCGTCTCGCGCATGGGCAACCGCCTTTACCTCGCGATGGCCGATCCGCTCAACGTCCTCGCCCTCGACGACGTCAAGCGCATCACCAAGCTCGACATCTCGCCGATGATCGCGCCCGAGAAGTCGATCCTCGACAAGCTCAACAATCTCGACACCAAGACCGGCAGCATGGAGGACATCATCCAGGACGCCGAGAAGGCGGCCGAACTGGAAGCCGATGCGGCCGACATCCAGGTCACCAAGGAAACCGAAGACAAGATCAACCTCGACGCGCTCGCCGCCTCTTCCGAGGAGGCGCCCGTCATCAAGCTCGCCAACCTCATCCTCGTCCAGGCCATCAAGGACCGCGCCTCCGACATCCACATCGAGCCGTTCGAGAAAATGGTCCGCCTCCGCTACCGCGTGGATGGCGCCCTGGTCGATGCCACGCCGCCGCCAAAAAACCTGCAGCTTGTGCTCATGTCCCGCCTCAAGATCATGAGCAACCTCGACATCGCCGAGCGCCGCCTCCCGCAGGACGGCCGCATGAGGATGCGCGTCGGCGGCCGCGACGTAGACGTGCGCGTGTCATTCCTCCCGACCGTGCACGGCGAGAAATGCGTGCTCCGTATTCTCGACAAGTCCAACCTCTCCGCGAGCATCGACAAGCTTGGCATGGATGAGCCGACCTTCAAAAAATTCAAATTGTCAGTCGATGCGCCGCACGGCCTGATCCTCGTCACTGGCCCGACTGGCTCGGGCAAGACCACGACGCTGTACTCCGTCCTCAACGAACTCAACAACCCCGAGTTCAACATCGTTACCGTCGAGGACCCGGTCGAGTTTCAGATTCCTGGCATCAACCAGGTGCCGGTGAAAAAGGAAATCGGCCTCACCTTCGCCAACTCCCTTCGTTCGATCCTCCGTCAGGACCCGGACATCGTGATGATCGGCGAAATCCGCGACACCGAGACCGCCGAGATCGCCGTCGAGGCCGCGCTCACCGGTCACCAGGTGTTGAGCACCATGCACTGCAATGACGCCGCCGGCGCCATCTCGCGCCTTGACGACATGGGCATCGCGCCGTTCCTAATCTCGTCGTCGGTCATTCTCGCCTGCGCGCAACGCCTCGTCCGCCGCGTGTGCTCATCGTGCAAGGAGCCGGTCACCTACCCGAGCAAGATGTTCAAGGACCTCGCCATCGACCCGACATTTTTCAACGGCGTCACCCTCGTCCGCGGCCGCGGTTGCGAGCGTTGCAAGAACTCTGGCCTCTCCGGCCGCGCGGCGGTCATCGAGGTCATGCCGATGAGCGACGAAATCCACAAGCTCATCATCCAGCGCTCCAGCGCCCAGGACATCAACCGTCAGGCCGTGCAGGACGGGATGAAAACCCTCCGCATGGTCGCACTCGACAAGGCCCGGGAAGGCATCACCTCGCTCGAACAGGTGCTCATGGTCACGGCGCATTGAGCGGCGGTCGGCAACGCGGACGAACCTTCTGATTTCCGGCGGGGATTGCGGCGATGCGCGAAGCTCGCTAGCG
>DATDFH010000359.1:0-5758 GCA_036522715.1 Verrucomicrobiia bacterium | reverse complement strand
CATCAGCAACGCCAACAGCGCAAGGATCTCCTGCGTGCGCCCAAGCGCGAATGTCGGAATGAGCACGCAGCCCTTGCGCTTGAGCACGCGTTGAATGGACGCCGCCAACCGTTCGACCTCGGCCTCGCGCGTGAAGTCCGGCGCGACCGCGCGGTTGCCGCGCGTCGTCTCCATGATCAACACGTCCGCCTCCACGTCTTCGAACCGGGCGCTCCGCAGAATCGTCTGGTCGTGGAAGCAAACGTCGCCCGTGTAGAAGAGCGTCTGCTTTCGCCCGCGGATCATTGCGCCGGCCGAACCCAGCGCATGGCCGGCGTCGAAAAACTCCAGCGTCGGCGACGGCTGGCCCGCCCGCGCACGATGATGTGCTGCCCATTCGACCTCGCGGTTATATTTGAAGCCTTGGAACAGCGGCGCCATGTCGTCCACCTCGTCGTGCGTGAAGAGCGGGTATTCGCGGATGCCCAACTCCTCGCGCTGCCGGCTCATCACGTTGACCGAATTGTGCAGCACCCGCTCGACGAGGAAATAACTCAACTCCGTCATCAACACGTGCGCGCGCGGATGATGCCGCACCGCAATCGGCAGCGAGCCGACGTGGTCGTGGTGGCAATGCGTCACCGCGATAGCGTCCAGTTCCTCCTTTTTGATCAGGTCGTAAAGCGGCATGCTCTCGCGACCCTCACGCTTCGGATGGGTGCCCGCGTCGAGCAGAATCCGATGGCCGTCGATTTCGACGAACCACGCGCTCGCGCCGATGTCCGAATCCGGATTGAGGTTCAAAATACGCATATTTCGGTCATTCCGCGCTGATTTCACACCCTGATGAGGGCGATCAAAATTGTTTGAAGAATCCCGCGCACGTTACGTCTGTTCAATTGTCGGTTCTAAACTGACTGGCGTGGTGATCGTTGGGTCGGTTGTCACGCATGTCCGCTGGTGGTTCGGCGGGCAAAGGTTGGTTTGGTTACTTGGGTTGGCCGGGCGCCGCAAGGCGCCCGGTTCTCTTTTTGCCCAAGCCCCGCCTACGGCTTCGCGCCGCCGCCCAGCACCCGCATCATTGCCACCTGCATCATCGCCTGCACGTTTGCGTGTTTCGTGAAATCCGCCGGTGGGGCAAAAAGGGCGGCGTCCGGCTTGCCCAGCTTCACGTCGCTGTAAACGATCGTCATCTTGGTCGCTTTCTCGGTCATCTCGACCTTGATGGGAAAATCCTTCAGGTCGGGCGCAGTCCACATCAAGGCCTCCTGTTTCGTCCCCTTGCTGTCAGTGATCGTGACTTTGTGCTTCACCGTTGCGCGGCCATGGAGAGTTTCCTTGCCCGCCTCCGTCTTCTCGATCTTGTAGTTCTCCTTCATCGAAGCAGCCTCGTCACTGGGCAACACCATTTCGGTGTAGCCCTTCAAGCCAGGGTAGATGAGGCACATCGTGTTCTCCTCGGGCTTCACGATGCTCGACATGCGGTCCATGCCCATCTGCTTCATCCCCTCCGCCGCGTCGGGTGGAAGCTGGGAGCTTTTCATTTTCGCCATGTCGATGTCCGAGCGGACTTTGCCGTCGAGGATGGCGACGTCCATCGTCATCGAGAGATTGCCTCCGACGCCGCCGGACATCTGGACGTCGGCCTTGCCGCTGAACGAGGTATGCTTGCCGAAGAGTTTTGTGAGCGCGGTGTTCATGCCCGCGCCCGGCATCTGTGGCGCTTGAGCCATCGCAGCGAACGCCGGCACCAAGCAGGCCGCAATGATCGCGAGAGGACGCAATACTTTTCTGTGATTCATCATCCCTCCAGCGTACGCGCACCAACGGCGATTGCGAGCGAATTTCCCGGCGCAGTTCATCCCTTTCCCCTTTGCCCACGCGATGTTTTCCGCTAGGAACACGGCGTGAATTACCGCCCTGCCCTGCTCTGCGCCGCGCTGATCGCGTCGGCAATTCCTCTCGACGCGCAGAAAGTCCCCGTCACCGAAAAGACTCTCTCCAACGGGATGCATCTGTTGCTCGTGCAGCGCAATGACGAGCCGACTGTCTCCGGCGGCTGGGTCGCGCACGTCGGCAGCGCCAATGAACGCCCCGGCATCACCGGCATCGCGCATCTCTTCGAGCACATGATGTTCAAAGGGACGCCGACCATCGGCACCAAAGACGCCAAGCGCGACCTGCAGATCATCGCCGAACAGGAGCGCGTGCGCGACGAGATGCGCCGCGAGGAGGCCACGACGCGAATGGCCTGGCGCCGCGGCGAAATCGACGACCCGTTCAAGCTGGAAAACAAAACGCTGCGCTACAAGGAACTGGAGGCGCAGTTCAAGAAACTCGTCGATGAGCAGCGCGCGTTGCTCGTGAAGAACGAGTTCAGCCGCATCTACGACGGCGAGGGCGGTTCGAGCATGAACGCATTCACCAGCGACGACATGACCGCGTATTTCATCGTCGTCCCGGCCAACAAGCTGGAGCTGTGGATGTGGATGGAATCGGAGCGCCTGTTGCGTCCGGTGTTCCGCGAGTTTTACGCCGAGCGCGATGTTGTCTTCGAGGAGCGCCGCATGAGGACCGAAGCGACGCCCACGGGCCGCATCAGCGAGAGCTTTCAGGCGATGATCTGGGAATCGCACCCCTACAGTTGGCCGACGGTCGGCTGGCCGTCGGACATTCCCGCCATCTCCAAGCCGCAGGCCGACAAGTTTTACGAACTCTACTACGCACCGCAGAACATCACGTTGATCCTCGTCGGCGATTTCAAATCGGAGCCTGCGACGCAACTCGCCGAGAAATACTTCGGCCGCATCCCCCGCGGCCCGACCGATGCGCCCGATGTCGTCACGCTGGAAATCAAGCAGGTGGCCGAGAAACGCATGTATGGCGAGGCGGACGCGAACCCCGACGTGGACATCGTCTGGCACACGGTTCCGTTCGGACACGCGGACTCGTATCCGCTGCGCGTGCTCGCCCAGGTGCTCAGCACGCGAACGGGCCGGCTTTACAAGGGTCTCGTGCTCGGCCGCGGCGTCGCGACCGAAGCCTACGGCCAGCAGGTTTCCCAGAAGTGGGCCGGCCTCTTCAACGCCGGCGGCGAGGCCAAAGACGGCCACACGCCCGAGGAAGTCGAGAAGGCCATCTACGAGGAGATCGAAAAGCTCAAGACCGAAGATGTGCCCGCGCAGGAATTGCAGAAGGTGAAGAATAATTTCGCCGCGTCCGAATACCGTCGTCTCGCCGCGGGCAGCCATCCCATTCTCATGCAACTGGTCCAGAACGACGGCCTCGGCAACTGGCGCGAGATCAACGAAGGCGGCGCGAAGCTCCAGGCTGTCACCTCCGCAGACCTCAAGCGCGTTGCGAACAAATACTTCGTCAAGGAGCAGCGCAACGTGCTCATCGTGACGCGCAAGAAGAACGGCGCCACCACCGCTGCCAGCAAGGAGGCCAAGTAACATGAACCGACGCACCGCTCTTTTCCTGGTGGCCGCATTCGCGTTCGCTGGCTGCCACACGCCGCAACCTTCCGCTCCGACCGACCGCGCCGGTTTCCCCGACCGCCCGGAGAAGCTCAAGTTTCCACCGCTCAAATACGAACCGCCTAGCCCGGCCGACTTCCGCGTCCAACTGAGGAGCGGCCCGGTGGCCTACCTCGCCCCGGATCGCGAACTGCCGCTGGTGAGCATCAGCGTTCACGTCCGCACTGGCGATTACGTCGCGCCGCGCGGCAAGGAAGGCATCACCGACCTCTGCGGTTACCTGCTCACGAAGGGCGGGATCAACTCCAAGACCGCCGAGCAACTCGACGAGCGCCTGGCGTTTCTCGCGGCGAATCTCAACTCCTCCATCGGCGACACGCAGGGCAGCGTGAGCCTCAACCTGCTTTCAAAAGACCTCGATGAGGGACTCGCCATTCTCCGCGAGACGCTCACCGAGCCGCGCTTCCAGGAAGACAAGATCGCCCTGCGCAAACAGCAACTCCTCCAGAGCATGGCGCAGCGCAACGACGACTCGGCCGGCATCGAGTTCCGCGAGCGTCGCATTCTAGCCTACGGAGAAAAGTTCTGGATCAACCAGCTCGCCACCAAGGCCAGCGTGGAAGCCGTCAAGCGCGACGATCTCGTGAAATTCCACCGCGACTGGTTTCACCCTGCGAACTTCATCGTCACCGCAAGCGGCGATTTCGACCGTGCGGCGATGTTGAAGAAGCTCGAAGCGCTCTTCGCCAACTGGCCGTTCAAGGGCAAGCCCGCGCCCAAGGTTCCCGGCGGTGGCCAGCTCGCCGCGCCCGGCGCCTACGTCGTGGACAAGGAAGTGAACCAGGGCCGAGTATCGGTCCTGTTGCCCGGCATCACGCGCGAAGATCCCGACTACTTCGCTGCGACGATGATGAACGACATCCTCGGCGGCGGCGGCTTTTCCTCGCGCCTCGTCAACCGCGTCCGATCTGAGGAGGGCCTCGCGTACTCGGCGTTCTCCGCCGTTCAGCCCGGCATCTACTATTCCCAGCCGATCATAGCGGGCTTCCAATCCAAGTCGCGCACGGTGTCCTACGCCATATCCCTCGTGCTGGACGAGATGAAAAAGCTGGCCGGCGAACCCGTCACCGCCGAGGAACTCAACACCGCGAAAAAGTCTTTCACCGAAACGTTTCCAAGGAGCTTCGCGACGAAGGCGCAGATCGTCGGCACGTTTGCGCAGGACGAATTCACCGGCCGTTACGCAAAGGAGCCGGACTACTGGAAGAACTACCGCGCGAAGATCGAGGCCGTCACCGCCGCGGATGTGCTACGCGTGGCGAAACGGCTGTTGAAGCCCGACCAAGCCGCCATTCTCGTCGTCGGCGAGAAGAAGGACATCCTCCTCGGCCATCCGAACCATCCTGTGAGCCTGCCATCGCTGGTGAAGAAGGACCTCGTGGACGTGCCGCTGCGCGATCCGATGACGCTCAAGCCGCTGGCCACGACGCCGGTGGCGGAGAAGGCGGCCAAGTGAACCGGAAGCCGGGCAAAGCCCGGCACCGCCTCAATACACAACAACAAAACTCCCATCCGGCTTCGCGTAGGCCGTAGCGAGGCTCCACACTGGCACGCCGTTGCGCATTCCTTTCTCGGACGTTGGTTTGCCCTCGACGTCGAAGACCTGCCATGCGACAGAACCGCCCTTATTCCAACCAGTGCCGTCCGCCCACGCCATTAGCACCTCGCCGCGCTTGTTCGCAACGATCACGGGATGCTTGCGCTTGCCCGCGCCTCCGGGCGCGAGCCGCTTTTGCACCGACGCGCCAGCAGGCTCCATCAGTGCGCCATACACCTGGCCTGCCGTTTCCCACGCGGCGAGCAGCGCGGACTCGCGCAGTGACATCGACGAACTGCTCATCGGACAAGCGCCGGTCTTCCACGCATCCGCGGTCGCGACCTTGAAGGTCTGCCCGCCGTCGCGCGAAAGCAGCAACGACTCGTCGCGGGTCATCCCACCCTGCGCAAGTCGATAGAGCACGGCGACGGTTCCGCCCGGCCCGGCAAACGCTTTCACGCCGCAGCAGGGGCACACGCCGCTTTCCGGCGGATTGATCTGCCGCTCGGCGGCAAAGGTCTTTCCGTCGTTGCCAGATTTGGCGACAAACACGCCGCGCGTCGCTTCAGTGCCGCGCTGCCCGTTCGGTTGCGCGTGCCAGACGACATACACATTGCCCGCATCATCCGCTGCGACTGAACTGCCGCCGTCGAGACCGTAGGCCGAGGTGATCACGTTGCGTTCCGGTTCGAACGCCGTGCCC
>DATDFH010000358.1:0-4398 GCA_036522715.1 Verrucomicrobiia bacterium | reverse complement strand
GGATTCACCGGGCGCGGGTGGCGGGTGCGCGACACGCATGGCGTTGTTTGACACCGGAGCGGGATTGCGCTTCACGGTCGCGCTCGATTGTGGGGGCGACATCGTGGACGCGAGCTTCAACCAGTTCGCGCTCGCCTACCTCACGCCCAACGGGCTCGTGCCGCGGAGTCCGGCGTATCACATGGGAGTGGAGTGGTTGCGCGGCTGGGCGGGCGGGCTGGTGACGACGTGCGGCCCCGAATACATGGGCGGCCCGCGCGAGGAGGACGGCGTGAAGACGTCGCTGCACGGACGCTACTCCGGCCAGCCCGCGCAGATCGAGACGCTCCGCAATCCCGATCCGCACCGTGGCCGTTACGAGATGGAACTCGGACTCGTCGTGCGCGATGCGCGAATGTTCGGGCCGGTGTTCGAGATTCGCCGCACGATTCGCTGCACGCTCGGCGTGCCGGAGATTCGCATCGAGGACGAGGTGACGAATCGCGGCGACACGCGCGTGGCGCATCACTGGCTTTACCATTGCAACCTCGGCTACCCGTTGCTCGACCGCGGCGCCCGCTTCGTCTATTGCGGTCGCGCGGAGTATTGGGTCATGCCGCCTCCGCCCGACCAGGACATCCTGCAACCGCTCTCCGTCGCAGGGATGAACCGGCTCAAGCGCGTGCCTGATTCGCTGCCCGAGCACGGCGGCGCCGGCGAACGCGGCCTCATCGTGGACACCGGAGCCGAGCGCGATGGCTGGTGCCGCGTGGGCTTGCTGAATGAGAAGCTGAAGCTCGGCGTGGAAATTTCCTATCCGAAGAAGGCATTGCCGCGCCTGGCGAACTGGCAGCACTACGGCCCGCGCGGCAGCTACGTGAGCGGCCTCGAACCATTCTCGGGTTCACTCCTCGGCAAGGCGCGGGACAAAAGCCGATTTGCGGATCAATTCCTCAAGCATGGCGAGAGCCGGCGTTACGAGGTGAGAATTCGCGTACTAAATGGAGCGGCTGAGTTGCGCGAGTTGGCCAAGTTGGACGGGCCGGTGGTTTCCTCGTCGTCAAGGTAGCAGCCGACGTAAGGAGGCTCACTCTTTCTGGAGCTTTCGCGTGTGGCGGATTGAAGTGAGCCTCCTTACGTTGGCTGCTACGTACTTCAGATTTTCACCACCTGCCCCGTGGCCGCTGACTTCTCAGCCGCGAGGCAGGCGCGGACGGCTTCGCGGGATTCCTCGGCGGTGATGACGGTGGGCTTGGTGCCAGTGGCGACGCAGTTGGCGAAGTAGGCGAGTTCCTCGCGCAACGCACCGCGCAGTTGGCCGTGTATGGTCGGCCAGTAGGTCGTGTCGGGACAGCGCGAGCCGGTCTTGTCCACGATCATCAGGTTCGGGTGCGTGTCGTGGATGGAAACCGAACCCTCGGTGCCGACGACTTCAAGGCGTTCATCGATCTGGAACGGTGTGGTGTTGGGGAGGCACCAGACGGATTCGAGGATGCACGACGCGCCGCTTTCCAGCCGATACATGACCTGGCCGAGATCGGGATTTGCGTGATCGCGGAATTTCACCGTCTGCGCGTAGGCGGACACGGCGCGCGAGCCGCTGAACCAGAACATCAGGTCCGTGTCATGCACGCCGTCGCCGATGATCGGTCCGATCTTATCGAGCACCGAGGCGCCGACCCACGCGGGGAGATTGCGCCGCGAATACATGGAAATGATTTTGCCGATCTTGCCGGCGGCAATTTCCTGTTTCGCGGTGGCGTAGCGCGGGTTGAACCGGCAGATGTGGCCGACCATGAAGAAACCCTTCGCCGCGTTGGCCGCATTCACAATCGCGTCGCAATCAGCGAGCGTCGAGGCCATCGGCTTTTCAAGGAAGACGTGCTTGCCGGTCTTGAGCGCGGCAATGGTTGGTGTGGCGTGCTGGTCCCACATCGTCACGATGCTCACGGCTTCCAGTTCACGATCGGCGAGCATCGCATGAAGGTCTGTGAAGGTCTTCTTCGCGCCAAATTTCTTCGCGACTTCGCCCAGCCGTTCAGAGTTGCGCGTGCAAAGCGAGTGGATTTCCACGTTGGGAATGGCCGCGAGCGCTTCGCAATGCTTTTCACCGAACCAGCCGAGGCCGAGGACTCCGTATTTGACTTTGTTCATGGGAATGTCGGCGGCGAGGATGGTTGCCCGCTTGCACGCGAGCAAGGCGGAAGCGATGGCGCGCAGTCCTCCCTCAACCGGCGGACGGAATCTCGCGAATTCTCCGCAAACGGTGGTTTGAAGAACCGCTTCAAGATTCGATGAGTGGGCCAGAAGAGAAGCACGGGCATTCCGACCATCAACATGCCGAGCCACGCCAGCGGAGGCATCCATGATTGCGGTGCGGCATCGCTCATGCCGAAGACGTAGTTGATGTTGACGGGCGTTTGTGGGTGGGCGAGTACGGCGCCGGGCTGGGGCATGAAAAAGAAGCTTACCAGCATGGCGATCCAGGCCGTGGCGGTCCAGGCGCGCAGCGCCCGCCGGTCGTAGCCGAGGCGTGCGACGAGGCCTAGGAGCAGGAAGGGCAGCCATCCGTGGAAAAGCGACAAGCCTCGCAAAAAGAGCGAACGCCGCGAGTCGAACATGTAATCGGTCATGCCGGTGAGCTTCATTCCGGCGAAGTGGCCCGCAAAGTCGGCGCACCAGAGCATTTGCGGGAGCACGATTCCGACGGCGGCCATGCCCGCCAGCAGGGCACTCTCGGTCCACACGGCGGCGAGCGTGGTAAACAGCGCGAGGTCGCAAAAGTAGAGGAAGTTGGTCGGCCCGTAATTCGCCCAATATACGGGCACCAACACCGCCATGAACGCCGTGTAGGCAAGTTTAAGCCAGAGCGGGAGGCGCGGCCGCCGAGGTGCGGCCTGGCCAACGGCAGCGGTGCGAAATGGAACCGGAACTTCGAGGGCAGTTGTGTTTTTCATGGATGGATTTGTAACGCGCCTTCGTCCGCGTTCGTTAATTGATAAACCAGTGGTCCTCGATTGAACTAACGTATCGGCGCCCCAACGCCGCCGGAGCGCTTGCGTGGCGATTGGCGCGCCGCCACGCTGCCCGCGTGAATCGAACCTTCGCAGTGGTTACGTTCGACGTTGGTGGCACGCTGATCGAGCCGTGGCCGTCGGTCGGGCACGTGTATGCGGAGGTGGCGGAGCGGTTCGGTGTGCGCGCAGAGCCCGCCGAGTTGACACGGCAATTCCGCACGGCGTGGAAGGAGAAACGGATCTTCGACTACTCGCGGGCCGCGTGGTTCGGGCTGGTGCGGCGGACGTTCGCGGGACACGGGCCGTTGCCGGAGGAATTTTTCCCCGCTGTGTACGAACGCTTTGCGGAGCCGGACGCATGGCGTGTTTTTGACGACGTGCTGCCGGTGCTTGACGCACTGGCGTCGCGCGGAGTGCGGCTGGGAGTGGTTTCCAACTGGGATGAGCGCCTCAAACCCCTGCTGCGCCGGCTGAAGTTGCACCAGCATTTTGAGACGGTCGTTGTGTCGTGCGACGTGGGCGCAACCAAGCCGTCGCCCTCAATCTTTACACATGCGCTACGCCGGCTTGGCGTCGAGCCGGCGGCGGCGCTGCACGTCGGCGACGGCGTGCGCGAAGACGTGGAAGGCGCACGAGCTGCGGGGATGGCGTCGGTTCTTCTGGCGCGTGGCGGTTCGACTGAACGCAGCGACGGAGCGATCCACACGTTGCACGAGCTGCCGACGCTTCTCGGCTGACGCGCGGATAAGGGCCTGTTACCGCCGGGGGGAGGGCGGCTTATACTTTGGTCGCACCCGTTGACCGCGGAACGCACCGTCGATTATATCCGCGAGGTTCAGACGCGGCGCGAAAGCCTTTGGCGGCTGCCGACGCGCGTCACCACCACCTTTCATGAATCTTTGTCAACGCGTCTGGCGCTCTTCCCTCGGGAAGAAATACGTGATGGCGATAACGGGTGCGGCGCTGTTCGCGTTCGTCATCGGCCATCTGGTCGGCAATCTCCAGGTGTTTGGCCCGCCCGACTTGATCAACAGCTACGCGCACTTCCTCAAGTCCAAACCCGCGCTGCTCTGGACCACGCGGTTGGGATTGCTGCTGATGGTGGCGCTGCACGTCGCGTCGGCGGTGACGCTCACGCAACTGAACAAGGCGGCGCGGCCGGAAGATTACGCGGGCAAGTCGGCGTACGGCTCGACGGTGCAATCGCGGTACATGCTCGTGAGCGGGTTGGTAATTGCGGCGTTTGTGGTTTATCACCTCGCGCACTTCACGGTGCTGCTGCCCGGCGTCAACGGCGTCGGCGATTTCTCCAGACTCACGACTACGCTCGAAGGCCACCCCGCAGCGGACGTTTACGGGATGATGGTGCTGGGCTTCCAGGTGTGGTGGGTGGTGCTGTTCT